>JASLLL010000013.1 GCA_030747075.1 Gemmatimonadota bacterium | reverse complement strand
GGAGAGAGCGTCGCGCGTCCAGTCGACGGCTGTCCGGGCGTGAGCGCGGAACTGCCGCGCAACGGCGGGATTGAGAACGGCCGCGTCATGATTCCCGAACACCTTGACGGAGGCCGTCTCTTCCACAAGTTCCACGCATCGAGCGGGGTGAGCCCCGTAGCCGACAACATCTCCCAGCGAATAGAAGTCGCGTGCGCCCGCCGACCGCGCATCGTTCAGCACCGCCTCCAGCGCGTGCGCGTTTCCGTGGACATCCGAGAATACGGCAATCACGGCCGTGCCCCTCCGGCTGCGTTTTCGCGAGCGAGCCGGTCAAGCACCGCATTCACGAAACCCACCGAGCCCTCCGCGGAGTACTTGCCGGCCAGGGCCACATACTCGTCGATGGTGACCTCGTCCGGAATCGTGGGCCAGTAGAGGATCTCCGCCGCTCCCAACAGAAGAAGGCTTCGGTCCACCGCCGCCATGCGCCCGATCTCAAACCGGTCCGCCGCCGACGCGAGCGCTTCCATCAGTTCCACGCGATGAGCCCCCACGCTCTCCAGCAACTCCTGTGAAAAGCGGAATGTCTCCGCATCCTCCGGGTCCGCTTCGCGAGTGACCGTGCCCCGCGAGGCCTCCCGCCGAAGATCTCCAATCTCAACCAGCGCGTCCGTCAAGTCCTTGCCGGTGAGATCCACGCGAAACAGCTGTCGGAACGCGGTCTCCCGCGCAAGTCGGCGTCGTCCCATCAGTCTCCACGCACATGTTTGAGAACCGAGGCCATCTCCAGCACGGCCAATGCAGCGTCCCAGCCTTTGTTCCCCGACTTGGACCCGGCGCGCTCGACGGCTTGCTCCACCGTATCCGTGGTCAGCACTCCAAGGCCCACCGGCACGGAGGATCCGGCCGCCAGGCGAGACACGCCCCGCACGCACTCCCCGGCAACAAAGTCAAAGTGCGGCGTCGCGCCCCGGATGACCGCGCCCAGACAGAGGACGCCGCCATACCGTCCGGAAGACACCGCCGCCGAGGCCGCCTGTGGAATCTCAAACGCGCCCGGCACGAGAATCTCGTCGATGTCGTCCTCACAGACTCCATGGCGCGTCAGGCAGTCCACCGCCCCTTCGCGCAACCGGTTCGTGACAAAAGCGTTGAACCTCCCCACGACCAGCGCGACGCGGAGTCCCTTTCCATCCAGAGAGCCTTCAAACTTCATGATCGCTCACCTCCTCCTCGTAAGTGGGCAGCAGGTGCCCCATCTTCTCCCGCTTGGTATCCAGGTAGCGGCGATTCTCCTCGCGCGGCTCCACCGAGATGGAAACACGATCCACCACCGTCAGGCCATGACTCTCCAGCCCGATCCGCTTGGCCGGGTTGTTGGTCATGATGCGCATCCGTCGCACGCCCAGATCCGCCAGAATCTGCGCGCCAACGCCATAGTCCCGCTGATCGGGACGGAACCCCAGCTTCACATTGGCGTCCACTGTATCCGCTCCACCATCCTGCAGGTTGTACGCGCGGAGCTTGTTGAGAAGTCCGATCCCACGACCCTCCTGCCGCATGTACAACAATACACCGCGACCCTCCTTCGCAATCCGGGCCATGGCCAGATCCAGCTGCTCTCCGCAGTCGCATCGCCGCGACCCGAATATGTCCCCCGTCAGGCATTGCGAGTGAACGCGCACCAGAATGTCCGCGTCCGCGAAGGTGGCGGGATCTCCCATGACCAGCGCAACATGGAGGTCGTTGTGCGGCTTCCCTGCGAAGAGGATCATGCGCCAGTTTCCATTCTCGGTGGGAAGCTCTGTCTCCGCGAGTCGCTCGACCAGCGTCTCCCGACCGCGCCGATACGCGATCAGATCCGCGATCGAAATCAGCGTCAACCCATGTTCCTCCGCAAACGCCTCCAGGTCCGGCAGCCTGGCCATGCTTCCGTCTTCGTTGAGGATTTCGCAAAGCACCCCGACCTCGCGCAGGCCCGCCAGTCCAGCCAGATCCACCGCAGCCTCCGTGTGCCCGGCACGACGCAAGACGCCGCCCTCGGCCGCACGCAGCGGGAAGATGTGTCCCGGCATGGCGAAGTCACCGGGCACCGATGCCGGGTCCGCGAGCTTCCGCAGCGTATGCGAGCGATCGGCCGCGCTGACGCCGGTCGTGGTGCCTTCGGCGGCATCCACGGAGACCGTGAACGGAGTCCCCATCCGCGCGGTGTTTCGCTGCGTCATCGGTGGCAGACCCAACCGCTCCGCCTCTCGCCCCGGCAAAGACGCGCACAAAATGCCGCGCGCGTAGCGGGTGATGAAGTTGACCGCTTCCGGCGTGGCGTGCTCCGCAGCCATGACAAGGTCGCCCTCGTTCTCCCGGTCTTCGTCATCCACGACGATCACCATTTTCCCTGCAGCAATGTCCGCAATCGCTCGTTCCATCGAATCCATGGCGTCCTCCCCGCCTCCGGATGTCACCCGCGCGGCGGGTTCGGTTGTCTCTCTCAAAAGCCCAGTCCTTTCAGCTTCTCCCGAGTCAGTCCCCTTCCCCCACCGGACTCGGCCAGTCTCGCGACATATCGTGCCAGCACATCCACCTCCAGATTCACCCGAGTGCCGACCGATGCATCTCCCAGATTCGTCTCCCGAAGTGTCGTGGGAATCAACGCCACGGAGAAGTTCGTCACGCCCGCATTCGTGACGGTCAGGCTGACACCATTGACCGCCACCGATCCCTTGACCGCAAGGAAGGGCGCCACTTCCCGGGCGACCTCAAAGGAGACCGTGCGCTGAATCCCCGCGTCCGCAATCCGCGACACCACGCCGGTACCGTCCACATGTCCCTGCACGATATGCCCGTCCAGAGGATCGCCGACCGACAGCGGATGCTCCAGATTCACGCGGGCGCCCGTGCGGTATTCGTCGCAGATGGTTCGCGCCAGCGTTTCCGCAACCGCATCCGCCGTGAAGCACCCGCCCGAAATGGAGGTGGCCGTCAGGCAGGTGCCGTCCACCGCAATCGAACCGCCCTCCACGAGCACTTCCGCAGCCCGGGGAGCTTCGATGGTGAGGCGTGCTCCCCCGCCCGTTCGGGTGGCGGCGCGCAGCGTCCCGACTTCGCGAATGATCCCCGTGAACATCAGCCTGTCTCCTCGGGGAGGATTCGCCCCGTGATGAGGACATCGCTCCCCAGCGTTTCATGCGTGATCTCCCGCAGGCGAAGGGCCTCCGCGACACTCCCGATACCCAGGTCCCCCACGAGACGCGGCCCGCGACTCCCGCCCAGGATGAGGGGCGCCACGAAGAGGTGTGCGCGCCCGATCAGTCCCGCGCGCAAGACTGCCGTATGCAGCTCCATGCCGCCTTCCACCATGACGGAGTTGATCCCGCGGCCGCCCAGCGCCCTAAAGAGCGACCCCATATCCACACGCCCCTCCGGATCCGCCGGAAGGCGAAGCACGGTGACGCCGCAGTCCACCAGCCTGGACTCCGCCGCCTTGTCCGCGCTATCTGTTGTGGCCATCAGGACTTGCTCCCCACACTTCGCGCGTTCCCAGAGGCTTCGGTCAGGGGGAGCCGACAGCCTTGAATCCACCACGACCGCGACCGGGTTCCTGCGGCTGCCGGGGATTCGCACATCCAGACCGGGATCATCGCGTTCCAGCGTCCCGCGACCGACCAGCACCGCGTCGTACTGATCCCTCATTTCGTGCGCCCTGCGCCGCGACTCCTCGCCCGTAATCCAGCGCGAGTTCCCGTCCTCCGGTCCAAGCCGCCCGTCGAGCGTGACCGCCGCCTTCAGCACACCAAACGCACGGCCTGTCCGGGCGCGGTGCAGGTACTCCTCGTTGAGGCGCACGGCTTCATCCGCAAGGAAGCCCTCCTGGACCTGAACGCCCGCATCGCGCAGAAAACGGTGCCCTCGTCCCGCCACCCGGGGATCCGGATCCTCCAGCGACGACACCACCCTGGCGACACCCGCGTCCACGAGAGCCGCCGCGCACGGCGGAGTCCGCCCCTGATGAGCGCACGGCTCCAGATTGATGTAGAGAGTGGCGCCCGCGGCCCGAAACCCGGCGGCCCGAAGCGCTTCCGCCTCGGCGTGCGGGGAGCCGGCCTGCGCATGGAACCCCTCGCCGACCACGCGTCCTTCCCGCACAAGGACCGCCCCGACCAGCGGGTTCGGCGAAGTGCGGCCGCGCGCGCGGGCGGCAAGCTCCAGCGAGCGGTGCATCCACCGCGTATCGGGCTGGGATGAGACCGTGTCAGGCACAAGAAACCCCCGGGCAGGCGCACACCCCGGGGGCAGACACGCGCACTCGCAGACCACGGCCGCAAGGCCCCGATCCGGTGCGCGCTGTCTCCTCTCTCATCCCGACTGTCACGGTCGGCCGCGGAGTTCCACCGCGTCGGCGAACGCAGATGCGTCCGTTCGTGGGCTGTCACCACCGGTGGGGAGTTTCACCCCGCCCCGAGGAGAACGCGGAAATACCAGCCATCGAATCTAGGGGGGGGGAACGCCCGAGTCAAGCCCGTGACGAGGATCGTTGCGCAAGATCGTCGTAGAGCCCCGCAAGGCGATCCGCCAGCGGCCCCGCCGTCCGTTCCAGGGCTCGCTCCCGTGCGGCCGCTCCGAATCGACGAGCCCGGGCCGGATCCTCCGAGAGGCGACACATCGCGCACGACAGCCCTTCGGAGTCCCCCGGCTCCACGAGAAGACCGGTGTGCCCGTCTTCCACGAAGTCCGGAATCCCACCCGACCGCGTTCCGATCGACGGCGCTTCGCAGAGCGCACCCTCCACCAGTGTCAGCCCGTATCCCTCTTCCCGGGATACCAGGAGTACCGCCCGGGAAGACCGAAACCGATTGGCCAACTCCGTCTGGGGAACCGCCCCCGAGAACACGACCCGGTCCCGGATCTCCAGCTCCCCGGCCAGCGCTTCCAGCCGGTCGCGCTCCGGGCCGTCACCCACAATGTCCAGCGTCAGATCCACCCCTTTGTCCGCGCTCCCGCGAACCGCACGCAACGCGACATCCACGCACTTCTGCCTGGTCAGGCGCGCCGCCAGCACGAACGCGCTCCGGTCGGTCCCTGACTCGGGCGGGTGAAACACAAGCCCGTCCGCAGGCATGGGAAGAATCTCTCGCGCCACCTCCGCAAGGCCCCATCGCACGAGCACGCGATCCAGCGCCGGGGATACGGGAAGCAGGAGCGAAGCGCGCCTCATGACCCGCCGAGCCGGAATGCGCGCGCCGGGGAACGCATCTCCCAGGCGGAGATCCGTCCCGTGCAGAGACAGAGCCAGCGGAACCCCCGCACGCCGGGCCGCTCCCGCCGCCGCCCACCCCGACGGGAACCACCAGTGCGCGTGCACCAACGAGGGCGTCTCTTCCCTCACGGCGTCGGACACGCCCTGCCGGAACGCCGCACAGAACCGGGCGAATCCCAGAGGATGCCGCATCGCGCCCAGATGCATGCCCCCGGAATAGCCCAGCGTCTCTCTACCGGAACGCGCGTATCGGAACCTCCGAATCGGCACGCCGTCCAGATCGCTTCGAAGGGAAAGACCGGCTGCGGAAGGCGCGACCACAACCGGCTTCCACCCTCGCGCAGGGAGTTCCCTTGCAAGGCGCAACAGGAAGCCCCCGAAGATGTCCCCTTCCTCGCGAGGGAAGACCTGCGTGGGCCACAAGACCGTTCTCACGCCCGCGTTCCCCCCTTCGGTCCGCCCAGAGTGAACGCCAGCAGAAGAATCAGAAGTTCCGCAGCGATCGCCCACAACCGCGACGCCACAGCCAGCAGATGCACCGGAAGATCCCCGCCTCCGAAAGACCCCAGCAGCATACCCAGCACCGCTTCTCGAACGCCGATGCCACCCGGCGCAAACACTGCAAGCAGCCCGACGACATAGGCCAGTGCGAACGCGCCTGCAAAGCGCGGGAAGTCCGCCAGCGACACCTCTCCCATGGAAGATGCGAGAAGGAGAAAGCCCGCCCCCTGGAGAAGCCAGATGAGAGCGAAGCGTCCGACTTGTACGGCCACAGCTCGACGGCGCGGCGTGGGAATCCGGGCGCACCCGAAGGACCTGGGAAGGCTGCGGAGCGCGGCCGGAAGCAATCCCGGCAGCAGGATCGGGAGGATGGACGACAGAGCGACCACCGGGATGAGCATTCCCGCAAGGCCGAATGAGGTCACGGACTCCGGAACCAGAAGAAGCCCAACCAGCGCACCCGTCCCGATCATGAAGCCCACGCCCAGGAACGCGTGGGCCGTTGCCACGCCAGGCGGAACTCCCAGATCCCCCGCGAGGACCACGACCCCCACGACCGTCCAGACCTTCCCGGGCAGGTACCGGCCCAGATTGGAGTAGGACCAGAGCCGGATGACATCCCGATAGTCGAGAGTAATCCCGAGAAGCCGCATCAGCGCCCGCCACGCCTCTACGGTCCCCAGATAGATCGCGGCAAGCAGGAGGACGGCAAGCGCCGCACGGATCGGGTCGAAGGAGACGCTCTCCGACGCCAGGTCTCCCCACGCGGACACCACGGTGGCCGCAAGGATCCCAAGGGCAAACCCCACACCCAGAATGCGCACGAGGCGCCCCATGATGCCGGAAGCCCTCATGCGCTTCGACCCCGGCGCCGGACCGTGGCCGCGGCAGCCACACCCGTCAGGAACAGCGTCGCCAGCGTGATCCACTTGCCCGCTTCGTACGGTGCGGAGTGGAACGCCAGGCGGATCTTGTGAGTCCCCGGGGTGATGGGAATGGCACGGACCGTTCCGTACGCGCGAAGCAGAGGCAACTCGCGGTCCCCCTCGAACGCGTGCCAGTACGGAAACCAGTTCTCCGAATGAACGAGCAGTGAGTTCCTCTCCGCGTACACATCCACAAAGATCTCGTTCCCCCGGTACTCATAGCGAGTGACCCGGCCGGAAGTGTCGCCGCGAGCAGCGGTCGGAAGACCCGCGAACTCCGGTTCCTCCTCCAGGAGCACCGTGACCGCCGGGTCAAACTCGGGATCCGCCAAACGCGCCGGGACCGCTCTCTGGTCCGCAAGGACCTCCCAGTCCTCCACCAAGCGAAAACGCCCCAGCGAATCCGACACCGGCCAGAGTTTCGGCGCGCCCTCGGGCGCAAACAGCACGAACTTCGTGTTGAGTACTCGCAGAAACGGGAAGGACTCCCCCACCTGCGCGAGGAGGTTCCCGGCTTCCGGCGCGGAACGGAGCTCCCGATACCATGCCAGCTCGTTGTCATGGAACCCGAGTGCAGACTCAATCCCGTGGTAACCCAGTTCGTTGGCCATGGTCCCCGGGACCACCGGCATGACACGGAACTTCTCGCTGCGGGATTCCTCCGCAAGGAGCTTCGCCACGCCCTGCGGTTCAGTCCAGATTGCGGGGTCTTCCACGCGAATGAAGTCCGTGTCTATTCTCCACAGGTCCGCGAACACCAGAACTCCCAGGACCCATGGCAGAAGTCTCCGGGTGCTTCCCCCGCCCCCCGCCTGCCCCACAGCCACCGCGCCCGCCCCGAGAATCCCCGCGACCAGAAGCGCCGCACGACGAAAAGCAGGCAGCGATGCCTCCAGAGCGCGCATTCTCTCTTCGGTCCAGTCTCCCCCGGCATAGCGGCTCCAGAGGCCCGCGACCTCCTCCGCAAACACGCCCGCCAGCGCGATCAGCGCGGCTGCGCCCACCCCCCACGCCATGCTCGTTCGAAGGGCGCGGCGGTCGCCAGGCCGCTCCAGCAGATCCTGTATCGCGTGCGCCGACAGCGCGGCCAGCGAGAACGCCGCCGCGAACATCACAAGCGGCGGAGCGCGAAACAACTTCACCTGCGGCACCACTCGATAGAAGAGAGGGTGGAGCGGCGTGTGTCCCCCCAGCGAGTACGCCACCGCGAAGACGGCCGTCCCCGCAAGGAAGAGACGCGTGGCATCGCGACGACGCGCAATGGCCAGAACCGCCAGATACAGCGTGAGGATTCCTGCATAGTCGGAGTTCAGCTTGAACGGGTTCCGCCCCCAGTATCCATTCGGCGCATCGCAGAACTCGGGCACGATCATCGACGCCACTTCTTCCGGATGCAGCGACCACGAGGACGCGTGCTCGTAATCGGTCTTCTCCGAACGCACGGAGAATCCGGCCGGGTGCTTCACATAGGACACCGCCGGAAGCAGTTGCACGGCAGCCACCAGGAGTCCCACCACAATCGCCAGGGCGAACCCCGCGCAGGCACGCCCTTTCGAGGGAGCCGAGGCCTCCGCCACCGAACTGCCGCGGAATAGACGGAGCACAAAGAGCGCACCCAGCACCCACATGCAGTGGTAGGCCATCTGGATCTGGGCGGAGAGAATGGTCACACCAATCGCAAGTCCGAGCCCCAGGAAGCGCACCATGCCACCTCGAGCCATCGCGCGCTCCAGCAGCCCGAACACCAGCGGCGCGAGGCTCGTCACATAGATCTTCCCGTCCTGACCGGCAAAGATATAGCTGACGAGGATCGGCGAAAGCATGTACACAAGTCCGCCGAAGGCCGCCGCGGCCGTGCGCATCCGCAGTGAACGCAGATAGAACACCATGAACGCGCCGGCCAGGAAGACATGCAGGACGAGCTTGTGGCCCATACCGCGATGAACGGGAAAGAGAAACTGCAGCACCGAACTCGGGAAGAAAGTGTCTCCGTGTGTCGCGTCCAGAAACGGGAGGCCGCCCAGGATAAAGGGGTTCCATCGGGGTAGTTCATGGTACTCACGCACGAACTCCACGAGAAACCCTCGAAAGAAGAGTCCGCCGGGGATCGAGTCCGTTCCGTAAAGCAACCCGCCGCCGAAGAGATACTCTCGGAAGAGCACCACGATCAGGAGCGCGAAGAGAAGCTCCACGCGGAACTTGACGGCAAATCGAACGACGGGGGGGCGGGCAAATCGAACGACGGGGGGGCGGGAGGAACTCACGAAGCGTCATTCCCCGCGGCGAGCGCCTCGGTGATGACCGCGCGGACGCGTGCCATCTGGAAGGGCTTGAAGAGCACGGCACCCAGCCCTTCGTCCGAGGCACGGGCGATGGAGTGAGTCGGGTCGTATCCGTAGGCCGTCATCAGGATGACCCGCGTATCGGGGGATTCCGCCCGCACCTGCTCGAATACCTCGTACCCGTTTCGGTGCGGCATCTTGATGTCCGAGAGCACCACATCATAGTGGGAAGCGCACGCCATCTCCACCGCCTCCCGTCCATCTTCCGCGGTATCCACCTGGAACCCTTCCAGCACGAGAAAGTCCTTCAGAAACCGGCGGATGTACTCGCGGTCATCCGCCACAAGAATCCGCCCGGAGAGCCCCGGCCCCTCGGGGAGGTCGGCCATCTTCATGTCGTGGATATACTCGACCGTCTCATAGGTTCCACCGCGAGCGACATGCTGCAGACGGTTCGTCAGCGCGGCGATCTTCAGCGCTTCCTGGGAGATCACCGTCAGCCGATCCACTTCTGCCGACAACTCACTCTCCTTCCCCGCTGCCTCATACATCCGGCAGATCTCGTCGCGGTCCAGCGTCAGGAGGGAGACCTGCCCCGCCGAGAGGATCGTCTCCAGGAAGTTGTTCGTCTCATGGCACAGACTCGCAGCCAGTTCGCGGATGGTGGTCGCCTTTTCCGCTTCCAGAAGCCGCTTCTCCAGCTTCTTCCACGGGCGCAGATCGCGCGAGATGCCCGCCGTCCCGATGAAGCGCCCCGTCTCGTCCAACAGCGCGGACGCCGACAGCGATACGGGAATGCGATCCCCGTCCTTCGAAACGAGAATGGTCTCTTTCACCTCCGCGGCGTCCTCATCCTGTCCGCTTCGGAGCGCCTTCATCGTGGCGCGTGCACTGGACTCGTCCTCATAAACCGTCAGAACACTCTTCCCGGAAATCTCTTCCTGCTTCCAGCCGAGCATCCGTTCCGCGCCCGCATTCCACAGCACGATCCGACCCTCGACATCCGTCGTCACAATGGCGTCCCGGGAACCGGCGACTACATTGTTCAGGTAGCTTCGGGTCTCTTCCAGCTTCCGCAGCAGAGTGCTCTGTTCGATCGCGAAGGCCGCTTCCCGGGCGAAGAGTTCCAGGACCGTCAAGCTTCCCGCAGTCGGGCGGCGACCGTCCTGCGGATCGTCTACGGAGACCGTACCGACAAGACGCTCGTCCATTCCATGGAGCGGGACGAAGAGGAAGTCCTCCGGGTGCCAATCGAGGAACTCATCTTCAGCCCGGCGAGACGAGACGCCGGTGTCCGCCAAGTCCTGCGCGAGGCTGGAGTCGTGCGGCACGAAGTACGAGTTGCCGATGCGGTGGCGCTCATCGAGAATGCGTGCGCGTTCTTCCGGAGTGAGCAGCGGTGCCTCGGTCAGTGCCGCGGCTTCCTCCTGCCCGAGCCCCGCGTGGGCGCGCTTCCACACGCGGCCTTCATCATCAAACAGGTTGATGAGACAGCGGCGGTAGTTGCAGGCCGTCACAATCCCGTGCGCGACGAGTTCCAGCTGTTCTTCCAGATCTCCCGCTGCCAGAACTGCCGCCGTAATCCGGAAGAGATGGGCGACCTGATCGGCCGTGCGCTTCCGCTCCAGATCGTTGTGCACGATCCTTCGCCCGAGGGATTCGTTCTCGCGCAGCAGCCGATCCCGCTGAGAGCGAACCTCCTCCGGACCCTCATGGCGTGCGGAATCATCCTGCATTCGCCCGCTCCCTTTCACTCCCGGTGGTTCTTCTCGGGAGACGGTGCCAGCGCTTCCGCGAAAGCCGCCGGATCGAACACCTGGAGATCTTCCATGCCCTCTCCCACGCCCACGAACCGAATCGGAACTCCCAGTTCCGCATGAACCGCCAGAACCACACCACCGCGCGCTGTGCCGTCGAGCTTCGTCAGAATGACTCCCGTGATCCCGAGCGTTTCGGAAAAGATCCGGGCCTGCGCCACCGCATTCTGCCCGGTGGTTCCATCCAGCACGAGCAGAACCTCCTGCGGCGCCCCGTCCAGGGCTCGGCCCAGAACGCGACGGATCTTCACCAGTTCTTCCATGAGGTGACTCTTGGTGTGCAGTCGCCCGGCGGTGTCGACGATCAGGACATCCGCCTTCTTTGCGATCGCAGACTGCAGCGCGTCAAACGCGACGGAGGCGGCATCTCCCCCGTCTTCCCCCCGGATGACGGGGACTCCCGTGCGCTCTCCCCAGACCTGCAGCTGTTCGGCGGCGGCGGCGCGGAAGGTATCCGCCGCGGCAAGCACGACACGCTTCTCCTCCGACAGAAAGCGATGGGCGAGCTTGGCGGCAGTCGTGGTCTTCCCGGTTCCGTTCACGCCCACCAGAAGAACCACCGCCGGAGAGTCCTCCAGTGGGGATCGGGGGAAAGCGTCCACATCCTGCCCCGCCCCGACACGCGACGCGATGGCCCGGTGCAGCGCCCCCAGCAGTTCCTCTTCCGCAAGCCCCGACCACTTGCGCGACTCCGCGCGCAGATCCGACACGATGTCCATGGCCGTACCCGGTCCGACATCGCTCACGATCAGGAGTTCCTCGATCTCCTCCCACAACTCTTCGTCCACGGCAGTGCGCTTGCCAATGGCACCGCGTACGCCGTCACCGAGCGCGTCGCGGGACTTCTTCAGGCCGTCACGGAGCCGCGCAAATCCGCGACCCAGCCTCCCGATCAAGCGGCACCTTCCTCGACCAGAACCCCGTCGCGATCGATCTCGCGGAGACGCTCGCGTTCCGCCTCGGGATCCGCATCTTCGCGCCCGAGACGAACCGAAACGAGCTTGGAGATTCCCGGCTCTTCCATGGTGACGCCGTAGATGTAGTCCGCCACTTCCATCGTCTTCTTGTTGTGCGTAATCATGACGAACTGCGTCTTCCCCGCGACTTCACGGAGCATCTCGATGAACCGCCCGATGTTCATGTCATCCAGCGGTGCGTCGACCTCGTCCAGGATACAGAAGGGACTCGGCTTCACCAGATAGATTCCGAACAGGAAGGCCACCGCCGTCAGGGCACGCTCCCCGCTGGACAGGAGAGAGATGCTGCCGAGCTTCTTCCCCTTCGGCCGTGCAAAGAGCTCGATGGGAGCGTTCAGCGGATCCTCTTCCCCGACGAGGCGAATGTCCGCCTGTCCGCCTTCGAACAGCGTCGAGTAGGTCTTCTGGAAGTGAACGCGCACCTCCTCCAGCGTTTCCATGAACAGCGTCCGCGCCTTGCGGTTGATCTTGCGAATGGTGCGGCGGAGCGCTTCGCGAGCTTCCTCAAGATCCTGCTTCTGCGTCTGCAGGAACTCCTGCCGCGCAAACTCGCGATCGTACTGGTCCAGCGCCACGAGGTTGACCCCGCCCATCCGACGAATCTGCGTGCGAAGCTCTTCCATCTCCGTTCGGGCAGACTCCTGTTCCTCTTCCGGTGCCCGCACCAGATCTCCGTGGACCGCGATGGCATCGGGAAGGGTAAGGTCCGTCTCGAACTCCCTGCGGATTCGCTCCACCAGTTCGGACTCCCGCGAGGTGAGCCCGGTGAGTGCCATCTCCGACTGATGGACTCCTTCGGTGGCGTCATCCCGAAGACGCATCCATCGGTTTCGTTCTTCTTCATGCTGCCGCAGTTCTTCCAACACGCCGGTGCGCCCCCGGGCGATGTCGTCGCGCACATGCCGTCGCCCGTCCAGTTCACGCGATCGCTCCGCATGGACGGCACGCCCCTCGTCCATCTTCCGGTCCAGCTCTCCCACGGAGCGATCAATGGAACCGATCTCCTCGTCACGCCGTTTGATCCCCGCTTCGTCGCTTCGACGGCTCTCTTCGATTCGCGCGATCTCCAGTTCCAGCTTCTCCCGTTCCCCGGCGACTCTCGTTCGTGCAACTTCGCAGCCGTGGACTCGATCGCGCACGCCGTCCCGGTCCTCCGTGGACGCGACCAGTTCCGACTCTCGAAGAGCCTGTTCGTCGCCCAGTCTCTTCTCTTGGGCGCGAGCCTCTTCCACGATCCGCTCACACTTCTCCCGCTCCCGGGAGAGACCGTCCTCCCGCTTCGCGAGTTCGTCGCGCTCTGCACGGATCGCGGTGTCGCGCGTTTCCGCCGCCTCAATCGAAGCACCGAGACGCTCGACCGCCGTTCCCGCTTCGGAAGCCGCCTGACGTGCTGCTTCCCGAAGACGGTCCGCTTCCTCGATCTCCGTCCGAACGCGATCCCGCTCGGACGCGAGTTCTTCTGCGCGACGGCGCGCGTCTTCCCGCTTCTCCCCCGCGCTCGTCACGAGTCCTTCCAGATTCTCGATACGACCCGCCCTGCCCAGCACACTCGAACCCGGGGAGTGTTCGCCACTTCCGCCATGGATGACGCCAGGCGCCGAAGCCCAGTCTCCGTCGCGGGCGATGAACCGCAATCCCGCATACGCGGGGACATTCGAGAGACGCACGGCGTCCTCCAGCGTCTCCACGATGACCGCGCTCGCAAGGAGCGCATCCAGCACCGGCGTGAACTCGTCGCTGACTTCCAGAAACGATCGCGCCGGGCCTACTACGGACGAATCCGCCACCTCCGGCAGCGTGGCTCCGTTGCCTGACGACCGGAACGCCTCCAGGTCGAGCAGCGTCGCGCGACCGCCGCCCGCCTTCAACGAGCGAACCGCTTCCACGGCGGCCCCGGAATCCGGGGCGACCAGGCAATGGGCGGCCGACTCCAGAGCGGAATCGATCGCGGGGATCAGGTCTTCGCGCGGGACGCGAAGTGAGTCAGCAAGCGCGGTGAGACGCTCACTCCCGCCATTCGCCAGCAGCGACTGCGCACCCTTGCCGTATCCTTCAAAACTCTCGTGCAGACCCCGAAGCATCTCCAACGCGGACTGCGCCGCCTGAGCTTCCAGCGAATGCGCACTCTCCTCTTCGCGGATGTTCTCCCGCTTCTCCTCGAGCGTTTCCATCCGCCGACGGCATTCGGCCGCACGCTCCTCCAGACGCTCCCACTCCGTGCGCGACTGCTCCGATCGGTCCGCCTCCGAACGGGCGTCCTCCCGCCGGGCTTCCAACGCGCGCCGCAGCGAGTCCGCCTCCGCCGACAACGCCGCATCACGGTCCGCGAGGTGCGCCCCGTGCGCCACCATCCCGGAAAGTTCTGATACATGATCCGAAAGCGTTTTCGCAGCCCCCGCTGAAGCTTCGCGTGCGGACTCCAGCGCCGAGCGCCTCTCACCCAGGTCTGACTCCACCCGATCCAGAGACTCCCGGGCTTCTTTCAGTTCCCCCTCCAACCCCTCCAGATCCGTGGAGCGCTGCTCCCTCTCGCTGTGGAGTTCCTCCGCCCGTTCCGTTCCGTCCTGAATGCTGCGCGTCAGATCCTCCTTCTCGGAGGCGAGGCGTCGTGCCGATCCGGAGAAGGCATCGCGACGCTCCTTCCGCACGCGGTTGTTCGACTCCGCGTCCCGGGCGGCCTCCGCCAGTTCGTCCACCTCCGACTGGATTCCTGACAGCCGCGTCTCCGCGTCCGCGGACTTCAGGCGCAGTTCCTCAATCGACGCCTCCATGGCCGCAATCCGGGCCTGCGCGCCGTCACGCTCCGTACGATGTTCCGCAACCCCCTCGTCCAGCGAAGCCCTCTCCTTGTGAATGGACGAGAGATCACACGCGGCCAGCGACACTTCCAGCCCCTTCAGCCGATCCCGTACTTCCTGATACCGGCGAGCCGCGCCCACCTGCCGCTTCAGGGAGCGCACCTGACGCTCCACTTCGGCAAGGATGTCGGTGATTCGCTGGAGGTCTTCGTCGGTGGCTTCCAGCTTTCGCCGGGCCTGCCTTTCGCGGGTCTTGTACTTGCTGATTCCGGCCGCCTCTTCCAGAAGCTCGCGTCGCTTCTCCGGCTGATCCGACAGGACCATCTCGACCATGTCCCGCTCGATGATGGAGTACGCCCTGCTGCCCAGCCCCGTGTCCATGAGGAGTTCGGTGATGTCCTTCAGGCGACAGGGAATCTTGTTCAGGAGAAACTCGGACTCGCCGTTGCGCAGAACACGACGAGTCACGGTGACTTCCGTGTACTCCGTGGGGAGAATGCCCGAGGAGTTGTCGATCGAAAGGCTGACCTCCGCAACATTCAACGGCTTGTATGCGCCCGCGCCGTTGAAGATGAGATCCTCCATCCGGCTCCCGCGCAACATGCGTGCGTTCGTCTCGCCGAGAACCCATCGCAGTGCATCCGTGACATTCGTCTTGCCACACCCGTTCGGACCCACGATGACGGTGATCCCGTCGCTGAAGTGGAAGTCCAGCTTCCGCATGAAAGACTTGAACCCGAACAGCTCAATCTTCTTGAGATTCATCGATTCTCCCATCCCCCGCCCGACCCGTCCGCGGATTCCCCGGGGGGGAGGATCCGGACCTGAGCGAAACCCCGAATGTCCTGTTCACGGATGTGGGCAAGAAGGCGGTTCGCCTCCTCGCGCGTATCGCACGGTCCCGCAAATACGCGAAACCAGCTTCCCTGTCCCGGCACATCCACCCGACGATGGACGGCAGGCACTCCTGCGCCCACAAGGAGCGAAACCTCGTGAGCGGCCAGTTCCGGCGAGCGGAATGATGTCACATGAACGCCAAAGCGAGGCCCCACCACCGGCGGCTCGGCAGGCGGCGTCCCGGCGACCGGGGGCGCCTCGGCGGGCGGCTCGGCGAAGCGCCCGCTCCACTTCGGCAGCAGGATCAACAGCGTTGCCGCAAGGGCGGCTCCCGCCAGCCAAAGGAAGGTCCGGGCATGGCTTCGCGCGTCGGTGGAAGGAGTTCCGTCCGTTTGCCCGGACGCGAACTCGTCCACGAGGTCCGCCACTCTCCCGGAGTCTGCGCCCGGATAGGCCGTCGGCCCCTGCTCGACGATCGGTTCGTCCGCCGGGTCGGTGGCGTGCACTTCCTCATCAGCCCCGGACTCCCCGATCGTGATCAGTCCCGCGCAACGCTCCGCGCCCACGGTCGTGGCGACGGACCGCGTTCGCTCCGCTTCCGAGTATCCGAACTCGTGGAGGAGAAGCACGGTCGGAATGCTGGAAAAGAACCGTTTCGCTGAGATCATGTCCGCAGCATCCGGTCCGTGCACCAGTACGAGATCTCCACCACTCCCCAGATCTTCGAAGAGCGAGGCAACGGACTCGGATCGGTAGGTTCCCTCCACATCCACCGTGCCCGATCCCGCGGGAAGCAAATGAACGCCCGGGACTTCCGTCGGAGCGACAACACGAGGGGACCGAACACCGTAGCGGAGCACATCCACCAGCCCTTCCTGCGCGCGCCCCTGATCATCAAACGCCAGACAGGCCGACCGAATATCTGCATCCACCAGCACCACCGGAGCGGATTCGGCCAATGCCCACGCGATCCCTGAAGAGACCGCACTTCGCGCGGCGGGGGGCATATCCCCGACAAGACAGACCGGGCCCGGTCGGGCATGCAGAAGCGCCGCCACCGCACGAGCCACCTGGCGAAACGCAGGGATGTCGTCTGTGGCGGGAGGTCGGACGGGGTGGTGCGTGCCCTGGGCCTCCGGTGACGCGAGCACTCCCAGAAGGGGCACTCCCAAATCCTCGGAAGCCGCTTCGGGTGAACGAAAGCCCGTCCAAGTGGTCATGATCCCCTCATCCTCCCCGGCGTTCAGACCATTCCGCAATGGCCCGAACACACTCCGCATCCTCACCCGGATCCAGACTGCGTGGATCGAGGAGCACCTCTTCATCCACGATCCGCGCAACCACAGGAAGCGGCATCCGACGAAGTTCCTCCGCCAGATTCCGCGCCGACATCCCTTGCAGCGACAACCCGACCATGGTGGTCGGCAGTCCCCTTGCCGGAACTGCGCCTCCGCCGACCTCTCCGAGACCGGGCATCGTGCGGACCGTCATGCCCGGAATGGCCGAGAGCCCCTCCGCGATCCACGAAGCCCGAGACTCCAGTTCCGCCGGGGTCGCCACCAGCGAGCGCAGTGTGGGCACGCGCTCCACCGCCCGGTCGCCATCTTCCAGCAGATCCAGCGTCGCCGCAAGCGCTGCGAGCGTCATCTTGTCCACGCGAAGAGCGCGGGCCAGCGGGTTCCCCCGGAGCCGGTCCACAAGTTCACGCCTGCCCAGGAGAATCCCGGCTTGTGGACCCCCAAGCAGTTTGTCCCCCGACATGGCCACCAGGTCCACTCCGGCGGCAAGACTCTCGGCCAGCGTGGGCTCCGATTCGGCCCCGGCAATGGCGCGGAGAAGTCCGCTCCCCAGATCGTGGAGAACGGGAACCCCCCGATGCCGACCCACTTCCACCAGTTCCGCGAGCGTCGGTTCGGAGACGAATCCCTCCTGCCGGAAGTTCGACCGATGCACCTTGACGAGAACCGCCGTGTCCGGACCGATCGCCTGTTCGTAATCCGCAAGGTGGGTGCGGTTCGTGGTCCCCACTTCCACCAGCCTGGCACCCGTTCGTGCCATCACATCCGGAATCCGGAACGACCCGCCAATCTCAACGAGCTCTCCCCGGGAGACAATGGCCTCGCGCCCCTGGGACAGTTCGTTCAGAGCCAGAACGAGACCGCCCGCGTTGTTGTTCACCACCAGGGCGGATTCGAACCCGGAGACTTCGACCAGGCGTTCTTCCACATGCACACCCCGCCGGGACCTCCGGCCGGTCTCGAGATCGAACTCCAGATCGCACGCGCCTCCCGCCGCCTCCAGAACGGCCTCCACCGCTTCCGGCGCCAGACGCGCACGACCCAGGTTGGTGTGGAGGACCACTCCCGTGGCGTTCAACACACGGGCAAGACCGCGAGGACGCTCCCGGACACGCCGCGCGATATCCGCAGCCACCTCTTCGGGCGATGGAGTGGGTTCCATGTCGCCGCTCAGAATCCGTGCGCGAAGACCCTCCAGATGAGCTCGCACGAATCGAAGGACGAGAGGACGCGGTTCATCCCGAAGAAGGTCGTGGAGAACGGGAGCACCAAGCACCCGATCAACCGAGGGAATCCGGCGAAGAGCATTGCGGTGGCACTTCATGGCGGTGAGGGCCCACCCGAAGGGAGTCGGCGTGCGTCGGCCAGAGGGTGCGGATGGCGGCCTCCCGGGTTGCGACCGTCCGCGGTGAGCATGGTGCGACGCACCCCGCGTGGAGTCAAGCGGATCCCGAAAGCCGCTGCCCGCGCGGGATGGGGCGATCAGTCCTCTGCGGGAAGAATGGCCTCGACCCGTCGGAGGAACACCGGACCTCCTCCCCCGAGAGAGGAAACCGCCGGCGCCTCCCGGAGAGTTCCGCTTCGCGACACCGGGACCGGTCCGGAAGCGCCGTCGTGCCCTTCCACAAAAGGAAGCGCTCCGGCAAGGCCACTCCGGCTTGCCCCTCCCCGCGCCATACCCAGCGAGAGAAGCCGTGCCGCATCCCACCCGGCGGCCAGCGCCGGGGTCAGGCGCACTCCCGCCAGCGTGCATTCCTCCCGAAGCCGGCGGCACCCCGGAGAAGTCCCCGTGTCGCTGAAGAAGGACACGCGATACGCCGCGGCCCCCTTCTCCCCCAGGGAGGCTGCCGCATCGAGATTCCACCCCTCCGGGAAGAGAAACGCAGGGGGACTCTCACGCCTTCCCCGGGGAATGGGCACGCTCCCGGCCCAGTCGGACGGCCCGGCAACGAACACCACATCCGGGCGTTCCCCTCCCGACGGAGGCGGAGCCACTCGCCCGGAGGGGTCCGGCGAGAGGGTCCACAGAATCCGCCCGCCTTCGCCTTCAAACTCGTGAGCGAACCCCGCACGCAAGAGACGCGACGCCTCGCTGGCGTCCGACCCGACGATCCCGGCCAGCGACGCACCCAGATCCTCCCGGGCGAACCCTGCGGCCGCGACGCCCAGCGACTCAATCCGATGGAGGGCAAAGACGCCATCGCCGCCGGAGGAGGGTCCCGTGAACGCCAGCGGAGAGAGCAGAAGGCGGACCGGCGGGTTCTCCAGCGGCGCCGCGCTCAGTATGCGCCCGTTTGCGGCAATCCACCCCCCGACGATACCGACCACCGAGGAGTCCGCCGCCAGCAACTGGAGCGCGGCCAGCGTCCCGGTGGGAGTGCCCAGCCCGTCAGCAACGCGCAACTCAAAAGCAAGCTGGCCAGGAGAAGCCGCCGCCATGCGCAATCCAGCCAGCACTTCCGTTCCGGCGTCCGCGTAGGGCCCCGACAGCGGCAGGACCGCGCCCAGCACGGGAAGCGGATCCGGGTCCGGGGCCTCTCGCGCGCACCCCGAGGCAGCCAGCAGAAGCAGGGCTGTGGCCCATCGGTGGAAGTCGCTCATTTGCCGAACGGAAGCGCGCCCATCTTGAACAGGATCACGAGAAGAACCAGAACCGGAGTCACAAACCGGATGAGGAAAGTCCACACTGCGGCAAGCCCCCGGCCAGCGCCGCCGAGAGCGAGCAGTCCGGACTCGCGATCCTCTCGACGGAGCAGCCACCCCGCCGCGATCGCGATCCCCAGCCCGCCGAGAGGGAGCATGTAGCGCGTCGTCAGATCGTCGAGGAAATCGAGAACCGGCATCCAGACCGCCGACGCCACCCCCACCGCCCAGATGAGCCCACCGATGATCCAGGTGGCACGGGGCCGGGCGAATCCGTGTTCGTCGGTGAGGTAGGCTACGACCACCTCCAGAAGCGAAATCGCCGAGGACCACGCCGCGAAAATGAGCAGCACGAAAAAGGCGATCCCGAAGAAGGTGCCCAGCGGCATATCGAGAAAGAGCCCGGGAAGCGTGACGAAGACCAGCCCCGGCCCTGTTCCCGGTTCTCCGTTTGCCTGAAAAACCACCGCGAAAATCACGAGGCCGGCCAGGAGGGCGATCGCGGTGTCGAGGATAGCGACGGCCAGCCCGTCCCGGACGACATTGCGTTCGCTGCCCAGGTAGGATCCGTAGGTCACCATCGCGCCCATCCCGAGCGAGAGGGTGAAGAACGCGTGCCCCAGAGCTTCCAGCACAGCCTCCGGACTCAGCTTCCCGAAGTCCGGACGGAAGAGAAACGCGGCCGACTCCGCCAGCCCGCCCCGGAACCCCACATAGATCAGGAGGAGCACCAGAATGCCAATGAGTGCGGGCATCAATCGCTTGCAGGCCGATTCGATCCCGTCATGCACTCCACGAGCCACCACGGCGATGACCAAGCCCATGAAGAGAGTGTGCCAAATGGTTGACATGACAGGGTTTGCGGTGAGTGCATCGAAGGTCGCTCCAGCTCCATCGACATGAGCGGGGATGAGCTTCACCGACACGCCAAGAAAGTGGAACGCCCATCCGGCCACGACCGAGTAGAACGACAGGATGAGGAAACCCGACCCTACCGCGAGAATCCCCACAAACCAGCTTGCCGCCATCCCGGCCGGCCCCTGATGTGCGGTCAGTCCCCGGATGGCACCCAGCACATCCTTGCCTCCACGGCGCCCGATGATCAGCTCCGAGTACATGAGCGGCAGCCCGACCACCATGATGCACAGGAGGTAGACGAGGACAAACGCCCCGCCCCCGTACTCTCCGGTGATGTAGGGGAACTTCCAGATGTTCCCCAGCCCGACGGCGCTTCCGGCAGCGGCAAGGATGAACCCCAGGCGACTGCCCCAGCGTCCGCGGGAACCTGAAGATACCGGGCGGCGATCCATCAAAACTCCCTCCTTTGGGGGGAAGGTCGTATCAGGCACCCGGCCGGGATGTCGAGCGAAAAGACGAAGACCGGCGGGCAGGCACGATCACTCGCGCCAGAGAGACGCCGGGTTGCGGGAGACCTTCGTGGGGGGCTCCTCGACCTCTTCCTCGGCTTCCCCGGCATCTTCCACCCCGTCGACCGTCCCTTCCGCGCCCACTTCGTCCGTGTCCTCCCCCTCCTCCGGAACCGGCTTTGCCTGCGGTGGCGGCTCCGGGTCCGGCTCCGGGGGAAGATTGAATCGGGCTGCCCATTCGACGGGGCCGAACACCCCATCCCGGAAGGTCACGGTCTCCACGACGGCCGCGTCCGGGGGTGACTCCCAGAGATTCCGGAGCTTCAGGGCAAGAGACAGCGCTCGCCTGGATTCGGTCCCCATCGCGCACGCTGTCAGGAGATCCGCCATGGCCCGATAGCCGCCCACATGGAAGCGCGTCACCTCTCCGTGAGACCGGGCGTGGACGGCACGCGACAGCCTCATGCGAAAGTCCGACTCGGGGAGTTCCGCGCGTTCGGCAGCAAACACCGCTCCCTGCAGCGCCGAGTTCCCGGAGTCCAGAACCCGCGGATCCAGCCAGGGGCCGTTGCCGAAAACCCGCGGGGTGAAATCGTAGAAGCCCAGCTGCGGCACGAGTTTCTCAAGTTCCGCCACCCCCCCGGGGAAGTAGACGGCCTCGACGCTCTCCGCTTCCAGTCGATCAATCGGGTTTCGGAAGTCCGTTTCCGACGGGTCGTATACCAGCGAGAGAAGCACTTGCGCCCCCAGG
The DNA here is from genome assembly GCA_030747075.1 of Gemmatimonadota bacterium. Taxonomy (NCBI): domain Bacteria; kingdom Pseudomonadati; phylum Gemmatimonadota; species Gemmatimonadota bacterium. The sequence continues at coordinate 49,304 of JASLLL010000013.1, read as the reverse complement.
CTCTCTGCGGTGAGACGAAAGGCCTCTTCGAATGCGGCCCAATCCTCTCCCTCCGGCAGAAGGACCCCCAGGCGATGGTAGCCCAGCACATGAACCGCCGCTTCGGCCAGAGGAGACGCCAGAGCTGACGCGGGGGGGGCCAGCGTGAAGACGCCGGAACCGTCCATCGAGAGGCGCGGATCTCCCGCCAGTGGTGCCAGAACGGGAATGTCCCAGGCCGCAGCCATGGCACCCACCCCGTGGGCGCTGCTGCTGAGAAGCGGCCCGATGATCGCGACGCTCCGGTCTTCCCTGATGGCTGCGCGCGCAGCCGACAGGGCTACGGGGAGGCTGCCTCCCGTATCTCGCACCACAAGACGAGGCGGAAGGGAATCGCCGCCCGCGCCGTCCTCCAGAGCCAGGCGAGCGCCGAGAACAAAGTCCGCACCGAACTCCGCAAGGCGGCCGCTGAGAGGTGCCAGGACGGTGACGGACGCCCCATGGTCCAGATCTCCGCGCTGCCGCAGTTCCGCCAGAACCAGCTCCCGGGAGTTCCCGGCCCCGCTCTCGCGCGAAAGGCCCCGCAACTCCGGCAACGGGACTCTGGACAGCGCAGACACCAGATCCGTGTGCCGCTTCTTCCGGCCTTCCCCGGAAGACTCATCCCACGCAAGCATCCAGGATCGTGCCGCTTCAGCGGGGTGCCCCTCCGCCGCCTCACAAAGAGCGACCCCCTCCCACGCTTCTGCCCGAGCGGTTCGACCCGAAGGTGCGCTCGCTACCTGCGAAAACGCCAGCTTCGCTTCGGGGAATCTTCCCATCTGCGCCAAAGTGCCCGCCTCTAACAGCATCAGGCGAACCTCGAAAGCCGACCCCGGATGGGTGTCCCGGTATTGCCGCGAAACCGCAACCGTACTCCCCGGATCAGACAGGCGCAGGGCCGCACGAACAGCCGGGGGGTATTCGGGAGTCGTCGAGGCGGGGACAGGCTTCGGAGTCCGGGGAACAGGGTCGACGGGCACCACCGGCGCGCGCGTGCCACATCCTGCGAGGAACACCGACAGCACCAGGAGGGAGAGGCCTCCGCAAGTCCGCAGCACAGACTGCCGCGCCACGCAGGCTAGGACCACAGCTTTCCGAACTCCTCCGGGTCCATGTCCTCCAGTTTTCGCTGAAGATCCTCCATGGACTTCTCCTCTGCCATGGGCGCCAGGTCTTCTTCGTCGCGAAGAAGTTCCTCTCGCACGAAGATCGGGGAGGAACTCCTGAGAGCCAGCGCAATGCAGTCCGAGGGACGGGCGTCGATGGAGAGGAGCTCTCCTTCCCGTTCCAGAAACACGCGCGCGAAAAAGGTGTTTTCCTGCAAGCCGACAATCGCCACGCGGGCGACGCGCGCCTTCAGTCCTTCGATCACGGTCTTCAGGAGATCGTGCGTGAGCGGACGCTGGAACTTGCGCCCGGCCAGCTCGATCGCAATGGAACTGGCCTCCGAGGGACCGATCCAGATGGGGAGCATTCCTCCGCCACCCTCTTCACGCAGGAGAACGACGGGCGTGTGAGTCCTCTCGTCGATGGCCAGCCCGGACACCTTTACTTCCATCATGGCGAATCCTCCTCATCGGGAGGGGGTGGCGCTGCGACTGCGGAAGGAGGCTCTCCCTCTGTCGGTGAAAGCAGCCAACGCGCCGACGCGGCCAGATCCGACTCGGGGAACTCTTCCACAACACGGCGGAAGGCCCGCTCGGCTCCGTTTGCATCCGCGAGTTCCTCGCGCAGGATAAAGCCGATCATGAACAGCGCCTCGACCTCGTACCTGCTCCCTGAATACTCCTCGACCAGCTGTTCGTAAAGGGCCAGCCTGCGCCGGGGGGAAGGTTCCGCCTGAGCTTCTTCAAAGAGCCGGCGGACGCCAGCCTCCGGATCCTGCTCTTCCGGGTACTCCACGCCGTATTCCCCGCGCAGCGCCTCCATGACATCCGGCACCAGCTTGCCCATGCGCTCTTGCGACATTCGAGCCAGAATATCTGCGCGGGCAGCCTCGAAGGGGCGCGTGCTGGCGGGACGCTCTTCTTCGATCCGGGCGACATGGAAGCCGAATGCGGTCTCAAAGACCTCGCTCACCTCCCCGGGAGCCAACTCAAAGACCACCTCATGAAAGCGCGGGTGATTCCCGAACCAGCCCACCGCCCGGCCTTTGCGAATCCACTCCGGGAGAAGCCCGTGTTCCTGAACCACCTGAGGATGGTCGCTCTGGCGCCAGCAGGCATCCTCTAGGTCCAGCTGCCCCGCGACCACCTGCTCCCGGATCTCATCCGCCTTCTCCCGGGTGGATACCAGAAGCTGCCGCACCCGGAGTGTTCTCCGAACGCTGTAGTCCTCCTTGTGGGAGTCGTAGAAGGCACGAAGGTCTTCTTCGGAAACGCGTGCCACCTGGTCTCTTCGCCGGTCCAGAAACGCCCGCGAGAGGATGCTCCGGCGAGCGGCCCGCAGCGCGGCGGCAACGCGTGGATCCTGCTCCAGTCCGTCATCCAGCGCGCCGCGATAGAGAAGTTCCTCTTCCACGAGGCGGGCAAGGACCTTTTCCCGACCCGAAGGGCCACGCAGGCCTGCCCGGATGTCGGGAGGAAGTTCAGCAAAGTGCGAAGCGACCGCAGACTCGGTGATGGGGGTGCCCCCGACCACGACGAGCACTGCGTCATCCGCCTCCGTGGAGGAGTCTCCGGAGCACCCGGAGATGAGCAGCAGTGCCGGAAGAGCTGCGCGCCTCCAGGGAATAAACATCCGACCCCTCCTGCCCTTTCTCAGGATTCGGTGGACTCCGGTGCGGGCTCTTCCGTCTTGGCCGGAGAATCCGCGTCCGAGGACGCTTCCTCTCCGTCAGACTCCTCGGCGCCCTCGGGCACGGTCGCCCTGGATTCCGCCTCTCGAGCTGCCCGGGCAGCGGCTTCCTCTTCTTCACGGACCTTGCGCTCCTCGGCGCGGCGGACTGCCTCGGCCATGATCTCCTCGGCCTCTTTCTCCCGAACAGCACGCTCCTCGGCCTCCAGCCGCCGGACCTCTTCGGCCTCTCTCTCCGCGGCCTCGAACTTCTCCTGCTCCATCTGAGCGCCTTCGCGGGAACCGCCCTCGCGATCCACAAACACGGTCACGACCGTCTCCACATCGGGGTGGATGTTCAACGCGACATCCATCACGCCAAGCCGGCGAATGGGCTTCGGCAAACGGATCTTGCGCCGGTCCACTTCCATTCCGGCCTGCTTCAGAAGAAGGGCAATCTGCTGGCTCGTCACCGAACCGAATGCTCTGCCTTCGCGGCCAATTTTCAGCGTGGCAAAGACATCCGTGGCTTCCAGAAAGGACCCCACCTTCTCGGCATCCCGGAGCGATCTTTGCCCCCGGACATCCGTCAGCCGCTGCTCTTCCTCCATCATGCGGACATTGCCCGGCGTTGCCGGAACCGCTTCGCCACGCGGAAGCAGGTAGTTCCGGGCGAATCCGGCCGCGACATCGACCTGTTCACCCCGGCTCCCGACTTCCTCCACATCCATCGTCAGTATGACCTTCATGTCATCTCCCCTATTCTTGACCGTCCCGTTTCGACGGGCGCCGAAGGAAGCCCAGAGGATTGTCCCTCTCACCGGGGGGGCGTAACCCCCTGAAATCAAACCAAGTGTCGAAAACCCCAAGACCCGTCGTCACGGCCAGATGGGCAGGCAGGAAGAACACTGTCAATCCCGCCAGGACCACAAGCTGTCCCGGTCTTCCGAGTCCGCGCTTCCGGAGGAAGCAAACCTGCACGGCAAGTCCCCGCAGAACACAGGCAAAACCCGCCAGGTACACCAACCCCCAGCCCAGGCTCTTCCCCGCGTCCATCGGGAGAAGAACCAGGACCAGCCCGACCAGAAGCGCCCACACCACCCGGTCGGGAACCTGCCACAGCTCCAGCGGCGGCAGGCGTGGAATCCGGCCGCCTCCAACCCAGCGGGATACCCCCGCATAGCCGAGCGCCAGAAAACCCCAGAACACGGTCGCCAGATAGGCCAGCCAGATTCGGCCGAGCACATCCAGCGCCACCTCAGCCCCCACGCGAAGTTCGTCCAGCCGCTCCGCGGGAATATCTCCGCGCACGGCCGCTCCACGGAGCAGCTCGTCCAACACCGAGCGAACTTCCTCGGCCAGCAACCCGCCCCCTCCCGGAATCGAGAGAGAGACGAGCAGAACCATGGGGACGGTGGCCCACACCAGAGCTTCCCCGGGTGACCTTCCGCGCCCCAGTGCACGCGCGATGACCCACCCGGACGCGACCGCCGCCGTAAACTCCGGCAAGCGCGGCCCCATCAGCCCGGCCACCACGAGTGCCCCCGCACCCATCGCCAGCGCCCAGCCCAAAGCCCCCACGCGGACGGCCCATGCCAGCGACGCCGCCGGGACGAGTAGCCAGGGAAGAAAACCCAGCCCGGGAACCGCCCCCGCGACGATAAAGGCCGTCGGAGCCAGCAGCGCCAGAGCCGTCAGTCTTCGATCCACCAGCCTCACCCCCTCGGACGGCTACCGGTGGTGGTAGTGCTCCGCCGAGGAGGGAAGCAACGCCAGATAGCGCGCCCGCTTGATCGCCGTGGTCAAAGACCGCTGGTGATACGCGCAGTTCCCCGTAATCCTCCGGGGAACAATCTTCCCCCGGTCCGTCACATAGCGGCGGACGCGACCGATGTCCTTGTAGTCCACCGCGCCGAGCCTGTCCTGATCAAACCTGCACACCTTGCGGCGATCACCCATGCTGCTGCCTCCTTCAGGCGGACCCACCCGATCCCTCCGGCCCGGGAGCCGGAGGAACCATGCGGGGTCTTCGAGTATCTAGAAGGGAATGTCGTCTCCATCGCCCTGGGACGAACCCCCCGGAGCGGCTGATTGGCTCTGTCCGCCACCGGCGTAGGCCGGAGCGCTCTGTCCATCGCCACGCCGGTCCAGAAACTGAACGCGGTCCGCGACAATATCCAGTCCGGTACGCTTCTTGCCGGTCTCCTTGTCTTCCCAGGACCGGCTCTGGAGCCGCCCCTCGACAAGCACCGAACTCCCCTTCTTCAGGGAATCCGCGCACCGCTCCGCCAGTTCACGCCAGGCGGTGACATCGACGAAGCAGGTCTCTTCCTTCCACCCGCTGGCGTTGTCCCGGTCCCGGATGTAGCGATTGGAAGCCAGTCCCAGCTTGGCGACGGCAACGCCGGTCTGGATATAGCGCACCTCGGGATCCCGGGTGAGCCGACCTGTGATCATGACTTTGTTCAGGGAGGGAAGCTTCAGTTCACTCATGGTTATTCTCCCCTTCCGCAGAGGTCGTGGCAGGTTCCGCCACGGGCTCCGGAGTCGGTGCTCCGGTGTCCGCCGACTCCGCTACGGGTTCGGTCGATTCGGCGGAGTCTGCGGTTTCCGTGCTCCCGGAAGACGGTGCGTCCTCCTTCGCATCGGCCGACTTCGCCCGATCTCGATCCCCACCCCGTTCGCGGTCGCGATACCCTCCACGCCCACGGAAGCCTCTGTCGCGTTCTTCGGACTCGTTTTCCCGGCCGATCTGGTCCAGCGGCGTTCCCTCGCTGACAAGCAGGAGGTAGCGCAGCATATTGCTGTTCAGTCGGAAGGTCCTCTCCAGTTCGGGAATCTGCCCCTGATCGAGGCTGAACCGGAGGATGTAGTACACACCTTCGGTGGCGTTGCGGATCGGGAAGGCCAGCCTGCGTCTTCCCCAGAGCTTCTCTTCGGTGACTTCGCCGCCGTGGGAAGTGATGAACTCCTTGATGGAGTCTACTTCCTCGGTGATGCCCTGCTCTTCCAGAGAGGGCACGAGAATGAAGGTCGTTTCGTAAATTCGCATGCTTGGGTTCCTCCCGGGAACGACCCCTTCGCGGGGGTCGGTCATGCGCCTGCAATGTCGGATCCTGCCACAAGGGGAGGCAGTCTACCCGCCCTCCAGGCCGTCGTCAAGCCCGTCAAAGTGGCACTCTCCCGGACAGCCGGAGGGGTTCACGCCCCCCCGGCGCCCGGTGCAGAACTAGAATATCGGGGTCAGCTTCGCAATGATCGGCGCAAGAACCAGGCTGATCACGGAGACCAGCTTGATCAGGATGTTCAGCGAAGGTCCGGCCGTGTCCTTGAAAGGATCTCCCACCGTATCGCCAACCACCGCCGCCTTGTGGGCGTCGGATCCCTTTCCGCCGTGAGCCCCTTCCTCAATGTACTTCTTCGCGTTGTCCCATGCGCCGCCCGAGTTCGCCATGAAGATGGCAAGCACCACACCCGAGACGGTCACACCGGCCAGCACGCCCGCCAGCATTTCCGCATCTCGCAGGACCAACCCGAAGAACACCGGCGTCAGAATCCCCAGAAGCCCCGGCACCACCATCTGCTTGATGGCCGCCGCCGTGGAGATGTCCACGCAACGCGCGTAGTCCGGCCGCGCCGTCCCTTCCAGAATCCCGGGGATCTCCCGGAACTGGCGGCGCACTTCTTCGATCATGTCGAATGCGGCCTTCCCCACCGCCTTCATCGCGAAGGAGGAGAAAAGGTACGGCAGCATTCCCCCAATCAGGAGTCCGGCCATCACATTCGGCTTGGAGACATCGATGCTCTCCACTCCCGCGATCTTCTGATACGACGCAAACAGCGCCAGCGCCGTCAGCGCCGCGGACCCGATCGCAAAGCCCTTCCCGATGGCCGCCGTGGTATTCCCGACCGCGTCCAGCTTGTCCGTGCGGCCGCGAACCTCCGGTGGGAGTTCCGCCATCTCCGCACAGCCGCCCGCGTTGTCGGCGATGGGCCCGTACGCGTCCACTGCCAGCTGAATCCCGGTGGTCGCCAGCATACCGAGCGCTGCAATCGCAATCCCGTACAGACCGGCAAGGTGGTGCGAAACCAGGATGGCCAGCCCGATCACCACCACAGGCAGCGCCGTGGAGGTCATGCCCACGCCGAGACCGGCAATGATGTTGGTAGCACTCCCCGTCTCGGAAGCATGCGCGATGGACCGCGCCGGCCCCTTCGACTCCGCCGTGTAGTACTCCGTCAAGAGGCCCACGAGAATTCCGGCGACGAGCCCGGCAATGGTCGCGAAGAAGACGCTGGACGCGGGCGGTGCGCCCTCCCCCCCGGCGCTTCCACCAAGCACGGCCGGAATGACGAACCACGATGCCACAACCATCAGCGCGCCCGCGCCGAAGGTCCCCGTGTTGAGGGCCGCCTGCGGGTTGCCGCCTTCCTTTGTCCGAACGAGAAAGGTCCCGACGATCGAAGCGATGATCCCCGTGGCTGCGAGAACCAGCGGCAGGAAGGCATAGACGCCGGCAGCCGCGCCGAACGCAGTGGCCAGCACCATGGCGCCGATGATGGACCCGACATAGCTCTCGAAGAGGTCCGCGCCCATCCCCGCGACATCACCGACATTGTCGCCGACATTGTCCGCAATGGTCGCCGGGTTCCGGGGGTCGTCCTCCGGAATGCCCGCCTCGACTTTTCCGACGAGGTCCGCGCCCACATCCGCGGCTTTCGTGTAGATGCCGCCGCCCACGCGCGCGAACAGCGCAATGGAAGAGGCGCCCAGACTGAATCCGGTGAGCTTCTGGATGATATCCGCCAGCCCACTGCCCCCCGCCCCGGATCCGCCATAGGCAATCCAGAGCCCGCCGAGGCCGATGACCCCCAGCCCGACCACGCCCATCCCCATGACGGTCCCGCCACTGAACGCGACGCCAAGCGCTGCATTCAAACTCTCGCGGGCCGCGTTCGTGGTGCGGACGTTCGCGGCGGTCGCCACGCGCATCCCGATGAACCCGGCTACGCCCGAACAGAGCGCGCCGACCACAAACGACAGCGCGATCAGCCCCATCCCCTGCCCGCGATAGGCCAGAAACAACAGCCCCGCCACAACAAGAACGAACACACCAAGGACACGGTACTCACGGCCCAGGAACGCCATGGCTCCTTCACGAACCGCTTTCCCGATCTCCACCATCTTTTCGTTGCCGGGATCCTGCCGATTGACCCAGTTTGCCTTGAATAGGGCAAACAGGAGAGCCAGACATCCGGCCGCCGGAATCAACCACGGGTTGTTCATGTGGTGCAAAAACCCCCGATTCAGAACACTCGGAAAAAGGGACGCGCAACCTGCCCGTCCCCGCGAAAACCGACTAAATCCATCAGCCGGCGTTGAACTCGTTCATGGCCGCGTCCACGCCCTCCCGAAGGAAAAACCGGACACCATCCACCGCCACGGCCACGGTCCGATCGACCGCCTCGCGCTCCTCTTCCCGGAACGCGTCCAGCACATGCTCCACAACGCCCGCACGCGCCGCCTCCACCTCCGGACGACCGATCCCCAGCCTCAAGCGGGGAAACGCCTCCGTTCCCAAAGCCTCGATCACCGAGCGAATCCCCCGGTGCCCGCCCTCGCCCCCGTCCCGACGAAATCGAACCCGCCCGAGGGGGAGATCCAGATCATCCGAAACGGCCAGAAAGTCCTCCGGGGCGACGGCGTGCGAGTCCAGAACCTCACGCGCCGACTCCCCGCACCGATTCATCCACAAGAGCGAACGCGCCAGAACTCCCGTTCGCCGACCTTCCGTAAAGCGACGCTCCACCCAGGAGCCCGCGCCCGCACGGAACGCTCCTTCGGAACCCCCGGCCAGCGCGTCTACGACCATCACGCCCAGGTTGTGCCGGGTCCGGGCGTATTCCGCGCCCGGATTTCCCAGCCCGAAGACGATGAAATCCACAGATTCAGGACTTCGCCCCATCGTCCCCGGAATCCTCCGCACCTTCGGCCTTCTCGGCACCTTCCTCGGCACCCTCGGCACCCTCGGCACCCTCGGCACCCTCGGCACCCTCTTCGCCTTCTTCTTCCTCCTCCGTCGGCTCTTCAACCACCGTCGGGGCGGCGACCATGGCAATCACGCGGTCGGATTCCTCCTGGATGTCGGCTCCGTACGCGGCGAGGTCCGAGACATGGACTGAATCGCCGATCAAGAGCCCCGAGACATCCACTTCCAGATGAGACGGAATGTCCGACGGGAGACACAGGACCTCGACCTCCCGGGTGACATGCTCCAGCACGCCGCCGAAAGTCTTCACGCCCTCGGGTTCACCCGTGAGGTGAATAGCCACCGCCACGCGGATCTTCTCCGTCATGGAGATGTGGTGGAAGTCGAGGTGGGTGATCTCGCGACTCAGCACATCGATCTGGGTCTCACGCACGATCGCCCGCAGCGGATCGCCGCCACTGATCACGACATCAAACAGGACATTGTCGCCGTGGGATTCGGCCAGCGCTTCCAGGTACTCCTTGCGTCCCACGGACAGCGACTCCATCCGGCCCTGCCCGTAGAGAGCCGCCGGAATGCGCCCCTCGCGGCGGAGAGTACGGGCTCCGCCCTTCCCGAGCCGCTCCCGGGGCGCTGCTTCAATCTGGATCGTCTTCATGTACGCATTCCTTGCTGGGCCCGCCCCGAAGAGTCAGGCAGTGAAACTCAGTTGTCGAACAACACCGAGAGCGACTCCATCCGGTGAATCCGGAGGATCGCCTCTGCAAAAAGAGAAGCCGTGGACAGCACGGTAATCCGGTCGGTGGAATCTCCGGGTGGAATCGTGTCGGTGACAATCAGCCCGGACACATCCGACTCGAAGAGACGCGTCCGGGCTTCGCCGGACAGGACCGCGTGCGTAGCGCACGCATAGATGTCCCGCGCACCCGCCTCCCGGAGGGCCTTCGCCGCCTGAACGAGCGTCTTCCCCGTGTCGATCATGTCGTCGATGATCAGCAGGTTCCGCCCCGCCACCTCGCTGGCGCCGATGACATTCATCACCTCCGCCTCGTTCGCCTTGGGCCGCCTCTTTTCCACAATGGCCAACGACGCGCCGAGTCGCTTCGCGTAGGCGCGCGCCATCTTCACGCTGCCGAGGTCCGGGGCGACCACCGTGATCTCCCCCGGATCAAACCGCGAGAAGTGCTCTGTAAACAGCGGCGCGGCGTACAGGTGATCCACCGGAATGTCGAAGAACCCTTGAATCTGCGAAGCGTGAAGATCCATGGCCAGCACGCGGTCCGCTCCGGCGGTCGTGATGAGATTGGCCACGAGCTTTGCGGCCAGGGAGACGCGCGGCTGGTCCTTGCGATCCTGCCGGGCGTATCCGAAGTACGGAATCACTGCGGTGATTCGGGCGGCCGAGGCACGCGAAGCCGCGTCCATGAGCATGTACAGCTCCATCAGGTGATCCGCACCGGCCAGCGTCGGCTGGATGATGAAGACATCCACGCCCCGGACATTCTCGTTCAGCTTCACGAAGACCTCTCCGTCGGAGAAACGGGAGATCTCCGCGGACCCGAGCTTTGTTCCAAGCTCGTCCGCGATCCGGGCGGCCAGGTCGGGATGGGCCGTCCCCGAGAACAGAACCATGTCGTCCGCCAAGGGTCACTCTCCTCCGGAACAGGAAGGGCGCAGAACGGGCGCGCATTCTAGCGAGGATCCCGGGGGCGGGGCAAGCTGAATCCGGCGACGCGTGATGGCTGGGGCGGGAGGATTCGAACCTCCGAATGCCGGCTCCAAAGGCCGGTGTCTTACCACTTGACGACGCCCCAGCGTGATCCCGCCCGGAAGAGCGCCCCCCCCAGGGGGACGAGAATCAACCGCCTGCGTCCCTCGAAGCGTCCGCATACTCCCGGGCCGGCTCATCCTGCCGCTCCGCTTCGATATAGTACTCGTCGAGAACCTGCTCCTCCAGTTCCCTTCGCATCTCCGCGCAGATCGGGTGGGCGACATCCTGAAATGTCCCGTCTGACTTTCGGCGGCTCGGCATGGCGACGAAAAGCCCCTGGTTCCCGTCAATGACCTTCGCCCCCCGGACGACAAAACATCCGTCGAAGGTGATGGTCACGAACGCCTTCAGCTTCTCTTCTTCTCGAAGAGATATACGGACCTCGGTGATTTCCATGGATGCATCCCCCCGCTCCCACACTCCCAGCCACCCTGTCTTCAGGGGGAGGTCGTCTCCTCCACCTGACTCGATGCCACCGACGCGCGATAGACCCTCCAGCGGGAATCCTCCATCTCCGCCGCAACGCGGTTCGCGCTCTCCGCGTCGGCACTCACACCCAGGACCGTCGGACCACTGCCCGACATGACCGCTCCGAGGGCTCCGGCCGAAAGAAGCCGCTCCCGGATTTCCCGGACGATCGGGTGTTCCGCCTCTACTCCCGGCTGAAGATCATTGACCAGGTGCGGCCCAAGGAGTTCCGGCCGCCCGGTCGCCAGTGCCACGCGGAGCATGTTGGTCGCGCCCGTTGCCCGGGGGTGTTCTTCCGGAATGTGATCGAAGGCCCATCCCGCGGAAACCCGAATGGGAGGATGAACCAGCACGAACTCCGGCACGACCGGCACCGACAGGCGCTCCAGTTCCTCTCCGCGCCCCTCTGCAACACAGATCCCCCCGCGAAGGAAGAACGGGACATCCGAGCCGAGCTCCAGCCCCAGACTCTCCAGATCCGCGCCGGACAGACCCAGGTCCCACATTCGGTTGAGCCCGGCCAGTACCGCCGCCGCATCCGAGCTGCCGCCGCCGAGTCCCGCCGCCACCGGGATTCTCTTCAGGACGCGGAGATCCAGCGCGTGCCGAACTCCGGTTCTTTCCATGAGGAGCGTCGCTGCCCGATGGGCAAGGTTGCCTTCGCCACGGGGAGTTCCCTGGCCTGCGTGGAAGACGAACCCCCGCCCGCCCGGCGTGAAGGTGACGACATCTTCCAGCGTTACGGGAACCATGATACCGCGAAGAGAATGGTACCCGTCCGCGCGCCTACCCAGCACTTCCAGCGACAGGTTCACCTTCGCGGGGGATTCAACGACGAGTTTCTTCACTCCTGGTCCCTCCCCGGCAATGGATCAGCGGAGATACAGAAGGCCGACCACCGCGACGACCCACGCCACCACTCCGGCCAACAGGGGGGGATCCCGGAAGAGGATTTCCGACGGGTTGCCCCCGAGCCCCCTCTCCCTGATCAGGAACAGATACCGGAGGAAGCCATACATGACGACCGGCACCGTGTAAACGAGTTTGTCCGTGCCGAGATTCGCGATGGTCTCCGGCCAGATTGTGTAGATGGAAAAGGACAGGATTGCACTGGTGGTCACGATGGAAATCACCATGTCGAGAAGTTCCACCGAGTACTCGCCCAGCGATGCGCGATGCTCAGAAGCATCCCCCTCCAGGAGAACCAGTTCCGACCTTCGCTTCCCGAATCCCAGAAAGAGCGCCAGGAAAAAAGTACACAGAAGCAGCCAGTTGGAGAGAGCCACGGTCGGGTCCGCGTCCTGAAGAATCCGCACCCCTGCAATGGCCCGAATCAGAAAGCTCACGGAGATGCACATGACATCGATCATGGCGTGCCGCTTGAGCCACAGCGAGTACATCCCGTTGAGGAGCAGGAACGCCACCGCCGCCTGTCCGAAGCGCGGCCCCGCCCGGAATGCCGCGAAGAGTCCCGCCAGCACAAGCGCCAACAGGAACACCGCCGCAATCGGGCGCCCGACCCTTCCCGAGGCCAACGGCCGTGTGCGCTTGCGGGGATGGAGACGGTCCTTCTCCACATCCATCAAGTCGTTGAACACATAGATGGCGCTCGACAGCACGCAGAAGATGGCGAACGCGGCCGCCGCTCTGACCGCGAAGGCAGGATCCCCCAGCCTCCCGGCGAACACGACGCCCGCGAACACCACGATATTCTTGATCCACTGGCGGGGGCGCGCCAGCGTGATGAGGGCGGTCATCGCTCCACCTCGACTTCGCTGAGTCTGGTGAGAATCTCACGCATCCGGGAAACGATCAGGTCTATGGCGACCTCGTTGAACCCGCCCCTCGGGATGATCACATCCGCGTGACGCTTGGACGGTTCCACGAACTGAAGATGCATGGGGCGGACCGTGTCCGTGTACTGATTCAGAACCGAATGCACGGAACGGCCGCGTTCGTGGAGATCGCGCAGGATGCGGCGCGTCAGCCGTTCGTCCGCCGCGCAGTCCACATACAGCTTGATGTCCAGCAACTCCCGGATCTCCGGGATATCCAATACGAGAATCCCCTCCAGGAGAATGATGTGCGCTGGCCCCACGGAGACAGGCTTCTCCTCGCGGCAGTGGCTCTCGTAGTTGTAGGTCGGGCGTGGAATCGCCTCTCCCGTACGAAGCGCCACCAGGTGCTCGACCACCAGTTCATTCTCGAAGGAGTCCGGGTGATCGTAGTTGAGGCGCCGCCGGTCCTCCAGCGGGAGATCGGATCGATCCCGGTAGTAGCTGTCGTGATGGAGAATGACCACCTTCCGATTCTCGAAATGGTCCGCCACACGCAGGGCGACCGTGGTCTTCCCGGACCCGCTCCCGCCTGCAATCCCAATGACGATGGGGCGCGTCGTCTCGGCGGTGCTCATTGGGATCGCGAGATCAGGAACACGCCAAGACAAACGACGAGTGTCCCCAGAATGCGCATGGGAGTCACATGCTCATGGAAGAAGAACCGCGAGAGAAACACGACCAGCACATATCCGATGGAGAGCATCGGGTAGGCCATGGAAAGCTCCACTCTCGTGAGGATGACGAGCCACAACACGGACGAGAGCCCGTAGAAGAGGAAGCCGGAGACGACCGAAGGCGTAGCGATCGCCCGCCCGATCATGGCAGGAATCTGGGAAGCCGCGGTGACACGGATACCGGGCGAACTCATCCCGTGCTTCAGCAGAAGTTGTCCGCAGACGCCGAGGGCGACGCACACCAGAATGAGCAGTACATTCCTCATCAAGTGCATTCTCCGATGGGCATCAGAATGCCTCCTTCTGAAAGAGAAACCGAACGGCCGTCAGCACCAGGATCTTCACATCCAGAGCCAGCGACCAGTTCTCCAGATACCACAGATCCAGTCGGGTGCGCCCCTCGATGGATGTGTCGCCCCGAAAACCATTGACCTGTGCCCAGCCGGTCATGCCGGACTTCACTTCATGTCGCTCCAGATAGCGCGGGATTCTGCGCTGGTATTCACTTACGAAATGAGGCCGCTCCGGGCGTGGTCCCACCAGCGACATCACCCCTCGCAGGACATTCCACAGCTGAGGGAGCTCATCGAGACTGAGACGGCGGATCACGCGTCCCACCCGAGTGGGACGACCATCCGTACGACGGGCACGCACGGGACCGGTGTCGCTCTCCACTCCGGGATGCATCGAACGGAACTTCACAATGTCGAACTCACGGCCGTCCCGCCCCAGACGCTGCTGGCGATAGAAGACCGGACCGGGCGAATCCAGACGCACGCAGAGCGCGACAAACGCCAGAAGGGGCAGCAACGCAACCAGCCCCAGGAGTGACCCGGCGATGTCCAGGGAACGCTTCTGAAACCGATCCCATCGGTCCAGCGGAAACATCCGGAACCCGACCAGCGGAAACCCGCCGATGTCCTCGACATGGGTCCTCCCCACGAGCACCTCAAAGAGATCCGGGACGAATCCGCAGGAAATCCCCAGCGAATGGCACTCTTCCATGAGGTCCATGCGGCTGTCGAAGGAGAGCCCGGCATCCGTCACCAGGATGCGGTGAATCCTCCGGGACCGGACGAGGTTTCGAACTCTGGCGGTCCGCAGCGCTCGATCCTCGGAAGACTCCGGGGAAACGCCGGGCGGACGCCAGTCGTCTCCTCCGAGTGATGCCGCAACGATCAACCCGGAGCCCGGGCCGGAGCGGATCTCTTCCTCCAGCCGACGCGCCACCTCTCCCCCGCCAAGAATGGCGATCCGTGCCACGCCGTGTCCCCTCTTGCGAAGCCCACCATGCACCACCGATGCCACGCGGCGAAACACCGGGAATGCCACGGTCGTCGCCACCCAGAAGAGCGCGACAAACCCCCGGGAGAAGGAAGTGCTGCGGTAGAAGAAGGCCGCCGCTACCAGCACCACGACCGCAAGAGCCGCCGCTCTCACGCCGGACAGCGAATCCCGGCTGAAGGAGGAGACGCGGCCGGGCCGGTAGAGGCCACAGCGGCGATAAGCCCAGATCGACACCGGAAGCACCACCGCGAGAACCGGCACATAGGTCGCCAGAGGCGGCACGCCGAGTGGAGCGGGAATCCACGCGGAGGTGAACCGGATCCAGTACGCCGCAAGAAATGCCGTCGTCACCGCGATGCCGTCCAGTGCCACCCAGATGGCGGCAAAGAGCGCGGGTTCCAGAGACGAGGCCGAGGGCGTCGGAACGGTGGACGCGGACTTCAGGATGCGACGCATCGCCCGATCCGCGATCGCCGCACGCGGGAGCGTCGGCGGGGCTCCTCCCGTGGACGGAGGCGTGGTGGTGTCTCCCGGTGTCACGGCGCATCCTCCGCCACCGCGTCTTCCATGGCTTCGCAGAGCAGGTGTTCCACCACGAGATGCGCTTCCTGAATCTGTGGAGTCTCTTCGGAAGGCACGCCGATCCAGTGGTCCACTTCCGAGGCAAGCGCCCCCCCCGCCGCTCCCGTGAGCGCCACGGTGACCAGTCCCCGCACGCGGGCCTCACGGACCGCCTCCACCACATTCGGTGAGTTCCCACTGGTGGAGATCGCGATCAGCACATCTCCCGCCTTCCCGTGAGCTTCCACCTGGCGACTGAACACCTTCGCGAAGCCCAGATCGTTGGAAGCTGCGGTAAGCACCGAGGAATCCACCGTGAGGGCAAGCGCGGAAATCGCACGGCGCTGCTTCCGGAACCGGACCGTGAGTTCCGTGGCCATGTGCTGGGAGTCCGCCGCGCTCCCTCCATTGCCGCAGACCAGGATGCGCCCACCGGCCGTCACACACCGAACAAGCTCCTCGGAGACGGCGGCCACTGCCGGAGCGGTCTCGTCCCGGAGACGCTCCAGCACGCGCACGGTCTCCGTCATGGACTCCCGGATTCCGTCGATGTCCATGACTCCCCCTCCCCGGCCCCGTTCCGGAGTCACCCCGGTCCGGGGTTCCCGGAAACCCATGCCAGAGTCCCACCCGCGTCGCACCCGTGTCAAGACGCCCAGCGTCGGAAGGTCAGGCGCTGACGATTCCCAGAATCTGCGCCATTCGGCTCCGGAATACCCCGGTGGAGAACTCCTCGGCCCGTTTCCGGCACGCGTCCGGATCGAAGGCGACCTCGGCGCTCTCTACCACTGTGATTCCGTGCGCAAAAGCCTCCGGCGTCTGTTCGCCGACAAAAAGCCCCGTGGCCCCGGTCGAAACGCCAGCCGGGTCTCCGGCCCACTCGGCACCCACCACCGTCTCCAGCGCTCCGCCCCGGTCGAGCGCGACCACCGGGCATCCGCACGCCATCGCCTCCAGGGGGACGATCCCGAAGTCCTCCACGCCGGGGAAGAGAAGACCCCGCGCCGTGGAGTAGAGCCTTACGAGTTCGTCCGCCGGGACCGACCCGAGGAAGCGGACGCCCGAACCGGCAAGCCGACGGAGATCGCTCTCCATCGGCCCCACGCCGACAATCGCAAGCCGGACTCCCGCTCGGCGCGCGGCACGAATGGCCACATCCACGCGCTTGTACGGGGCGAATGCGGAGACGACCAGCCACTCCTCCCCGCGCGGTTCCCCACTCTCGCTGAAGAGATCCGTATCCACCGGCGCATGGACCACCTCCGCGGTGCGTCCATAGATCCGGTCGATCGCCTCGGCGACGAAGCGCGAGTTCGCGACGAAAGCATCCACGCGATCGCAGGTCCGCCGATCCCAGCGACGCAAGGGGCCGCGCAGCGTCGCCATGGCCGCGCGCGTGGCGGGCCCGGCCCACCCGCCTCCGAAGTAGTCTTCGTAGCGATCCCAGAGATACCGCATGGGCGTGTGCACATAGGAGACATGGCGTGCGCCGGGACCGGGCCGAACGGCCTTCGCCACGCAGTGCGAGGACGACACCACGAGATCGTAGTCGCGAAGGTCGAAGCGCTCCACCATCGCCGGGAAGAGCGGGAGGAAGTACCGGTAACTCCGGGCGATTCCCGGCAGGCGCGAGAGCGGACTGGTGATGATTCTGCGGTCTTCAATCACCGAAGAGACTGCGCCGGGAATATGAACCAGCGTGAAGAGGTCCGCCCCCGGGAAGAGGTCGCAGAAGACTTCGAGGACTCTCTCCCCGCCCCGCATTCCCGTCAGCCAGTCGTGAACCAGAGCAACGCGCACGGCATCCCCTCCCGAGGGCGCAAGGTAACAGCCCGGCGGCTCTCCGGGAAGAATCGCGTCGCCCGAAGGGGCGCACCATCGTACGCTGACGCATCGCGGGGGGAGCCTCCCCGCCGGGAGGCCGGACCGACCGATGCGAATCCTCCTCGATGCCCGAACGGTGGGGCGTGAGTTCTCCGGCGTGGGGAACTATGTCCTTGAGCTGGTGAGGGGCTTCTCGCAGATCGACAGCGACCACGAGTTCCTGCTCCTTGCCCCTGCGGAGACGGCCCTGCGGGGGCTCGACCTCGACGGTCGATTCCAGCTGATCGAGGCCCCCTTCTCTCACGAAAGCCATCCGTCGGGTGACGCATGGGAGCACTTCGTCCTGCCCCGCCGGGCCAGAAAGCTCGGCGTGGATCTCATCCACGGACCGAACTACCTCGTCCCCCTCTTCCCCGGAAAGCCCGTCGCTGTTGCCACAATCCACGACCTGATCGCCTTTACGCACCCGCAGACCATCCCCCGTCGATACGCCGCCTACATGCGCTGGCTCATCCCGAAGTCCCTGCGCCGCGCGACCCGCGTCATCACGGGATCGGGTGCCATGCGGGAGAATCTGTGCGCCGCCTTCCACATTCCGGCCCACAGGATCGACGCCATCCCCCACGGCGTGGCATCCCGCTTCTCCCCGGAGACTCCCACGCGGGTGGACGAGGTCCTGCACAAGCTGAACATCTCGCAACCGTACCTTCTCTTCGTGGGGAATCTGGAGCCTCGCAAGAACCTCCCCGGACTGCTGCGTGCCTTTCGGGAAGTGCGCAACGCCCACGAAAGCAACCTCCGCCTCGTCGTGGCGGGGAAGGCCGCATGGCTTGAGAGCGAGTTCGTCCGCGCCCTGGAGGGTGACGACCCCGCGGATTCCGTCCTCACAACCGGATTCGTGGATGCGAAGGATCTCCCGGCGCTCTACTCCGGGGCGGAAGCGTTCGTCTTCCCTTCGTTCGAAGAGGGATTCGGTCTGCCCGTACTGGAAGCGATGGCGTGCGGCGTGCCCGTGGTGGCCAGCGCGATCCCATCCATTCGGGAGATCGCGGGCGAAGCCGCCGTCATGATCGATCCGCACGAACCGGGCTCGATCGCCCGCGGCATTCTCCGCGCGCTCAACGATCCCGAACTCCATGCCGCACTGAGGAGCGCGGGGCAGGTCCGGGCGAAGAAGTTCTCATGGAAAGCAGCCGCACGCGCTACGCTGGACACCTACCGCAAAGCCATGGAGGCCGCCGACCGATGACTGCTCCGCTGCACATCGGCATCGATGCGCGCAAGATCCGCGACTTCGGAATCGGACGATACCTTGAGGGACTCCTCACGGGGCTCGCCGGACTCCACGGTCCGGAGCGGTACACGCTCTTTCTTCCGGAGCCGGATCTCCGTGCGCTTCCGGGGGGACTGCCTGAACTCCTCGACCCGGAGCGCTTCCGGCTGGCGCAATGCCGTGCGCCGCTCTACAGCGTGAAGGAACTGGCGGCCTTCCGTGGCGCGGCAAGCCGGCATCAGCTCGATGTTCTGCACTTCCCGCACTATGTGCGCTCGGCGGCTCCCGGGTGCCGCGTGGTGGTCACGATGCATGACCCCATCCACTTGCTCTTCCCCCGCTCTCCGCTCCACCGGCTCTACGCCCGCATCATGATGGCGTGGTCGATCCGGTCGTCCGCCGTTCTCTTCACCGGCTCGGAAGCGGCCCGGGCGGAGCTGACCCGGTGCCTTCGCGCTCCGGCCGACCGGTTCACGGTGATCCCCCACGCCGTTGCGCCTGTGTTCGCTCCGCCATCGCCTGAGAGCGTGACGGAGTTCCTGGCGGGTCGGGGTCTCACACGGCCCTTCCTCCTCTGCGTCGCTTCGCATCGGCCCCACAAGAATCTCGACGGCGCGCTCCGTGCGTTTCGCGCCGCGGGACTCGCCGACGCGGAACTCGTCATCCCGGCACGCGATCACGAAACCCGCGCCAGACTGGAACCCATTGCCGCGGGGGTTTCGCGCGTCCGCATCCTGTGTCCCGTAACCGACACCGACCTTCCGCTTCTGTATGCCGGAGCGAGACTGGTACTCGTTCCCTCGCGATGCGAAGGCTTCGGGCTCCCCGCGCTGGAAGCGGCGGCCTGCGGCGGGCCGGTGCTCGCCAGCGACATCCCTCCGCATCGCGAAGTCCTGGGCGACGCGGCCGCGTTTGCATCGGTGGAGACCGCCCGTGCGCTTGCGGATGCCCTCGCGCGGCTCTGGATGGACGACCGCCGTCGCGGGGAACTCGCGGCACTCGGCCCGGCCCGCGCCGCCCTCTTCGACTGGGCGGAAACTGCGCGGGCGACGCGGGACGGATATCGCAGGGCGGCGGGGAGATGAACCCGTGAACCTTCTTCACCGCGTGCGCGCAGCCCGCACTCTCATTCGCGCCGAGGGGTTCCATGCGTTCGGCAGAATCGTGCGACGCCTCCGCGGCCGCATCGAGCAGCGGCGCACCGAGGCTGAACAGATCCGGCGATGGCTGTCCGCCGTGGCCCGGGCGCGTCCCGCGGTTCGCGTTTGTCGCTCCCCGGCCCCCGTCCGCGTCCTGCTCTTCGGAGAGGGGGACGAACAGCGAACCCGGGATTCGCTCCTCGGCGCCGGTCTCCCCGCAAGTGATGTGTGCCGCGGGGAGGCGCCTCCCGCCGTGGAGCGTCCCGGCGAGAGGTGGGTCGCGCTGGCTGCGGGCGACGAGTTCGTGTCCGATTCGGGAAATGCGTGGCTTGGGCACATTGCCGATCTCGACGAGGGCGGTGTGCTGTACGCGGACGAAGTCCGGCTTGCTCCCGGTGGCTCCCTCCGAGGTGATCTCAAGCCGGCGTGGAGTCCGCTTCTCGCGCTGACGCACCCCGGTAGGTTCCCGGGCGCCGCGACCGCCATCCCCGCGCAGGCTGCCTCAAGACGACTGCGGGAGGGAGCCGACTGGACCGATGTGCTTCTTCGGGCGACCGACGAAGCCGACGCTGTGCGCCACCTGCCGCTGCCGGTCCTTCGTCGGCCGGAGCGCGACGACGACCCGCTCTTCGGCCCTCTGCGCGGGCGGATGGATGCGGTGGCATCGTTTCTCGCCGATCGGGGGACGGCGGCCCCGGTGAGTGCGGGAGACGATCCGGAGACACTGAGCATCCACCCCCGGATCGATGCCGACCCCCTCGTGTCCCTCCTGATCCCGACGCGAGATCAGCCGGACCTGCTCGGCCGACTCCTCAACTCCATCGAGCGGCTGGATGGCGGAGTCCGTCACGAGGTGATTCTGGTGGATCACCTCACGACAGATCCGCGTGCGCTTCACCTGCTGGAAGAGGCCGAAAAGCACGCCGGGGTACGCGTGATTCGCGAGGGAGGCTCCTTCAACTTCGCCCGGATCACGAACACAGCCGCAGCGGAAGCGAGCGGGGACTTCCTCCTGATGCTCAACAACGACACGGAAGCGATCGACGGCGCATGGCTCACGCACCTCGTCGCCGCCATGCACTGGCCGGGCGTGGACGCGGTGGGCGCGCGGCTGCTCTATCCCGACGGCACCTGCCAGCACGCGGGCATTGGGCTCGGGATCGGCACGGTCGCGGGTCATCTGGGTCGGGAGTGGGGTTCTTCGGGAGGGCGCGAGGTTTTTCCGGGAACCGGAGCTCGTACCGCACGGGAAGTCTCGGCGGCCACCGCCGCCTGCCTCCTGGTTCGTCGCGGCGCCTTTGAGGAGTTGGGGGGACTCGACGCCGGAGATCTGCCCGTCTCGTTCAACGATGTCGACCTGTGCCTCCGGCTGACTCAGCGCGGAGGGCGGATTCTGTACGAGCCGCGTGCCGAGTTGATCCACCACGAGACCCGCACCCGCAGCCGTCTCCTTGACCCGCGGGAAGTCATCACCATGCGGCAGCGGTGGAGATCGCGCCTGACGGAAGACCCGCTGCTCCCGATCGCGATGAACCGGGAGTCCGAATGCCCCTTCCTGGATCCGCATCGCGCGAGGCTGGCGTCCACGCTTCGGTGAACGAACGATCAACCGCCGCGCAACCGCCGCCCCAGTTCGCGCATCGCCCTCGCCGGATCCTGTACGGCCTTCCCGCCCAGTTGCACGACGCGCCCCGGGTTTCGCACGGCACGCGCTGCCAGCCCTAGAATACCGGCCGCGTTCCATACGGGCGCGGGTCGGCCCGGTTCGGCCGCGCCCTCCCCGGACACGGTCACTCCGCACACTTCCGGATCCTTCAGACCGATGAAGAGATCTCGCCAGACGCCCCGCGATCCCTTCGGAATCACGAGAACCTCGTCGAATCCTCCACGGGTTCGCATGAGTTCTTCAACCCACTCGCGGTCGATGCGCACGGGCAGCTTCTCCCGGTAGATCTCCTCTTCCGAGTAGCCCATCTCAAGAACACACATCTTCCGCGCCGCGCCGAAGATCCAGTCGAAGCACTCCAGCCCCGCATCCAGACCGCTCTGGGCGATCACCCACTGCACGGTCGCGAACGAAGTGGTCACATCAAACCGGGCGCCGGGATGGCCCTGCACATGGGGAAGAAGCGCGGACTGGCAGTACTCCACTCCGCTTCCAAGAGCCTGTGACACGCGCCGAGCCAGCGCGATGAAGTCCTCGTCGATGTCCAGCCCCCAGGCCTCCCATCCCCGCGCCGCAAAGTACTCGCAGAAAAACCCGGTGCAGCATCCCAGATCGATGAAGCTGGGACGACCGTCGGCTTCGCCCGCCCTCGATGACGCGCTCCACGCCGGGAAGGCCGCCTCCAGCACCTCTCGAATGAGGTCCGCGCGAATCGGCGTGTCTCCCCGCACCAGTTCCCAGCCCGGGAGGTCCAACCCGAAGACCGGCTGATACGCGTGCTCCTTTCCCGGGAAGGGCTTCATGCGCCTGAGTTCCGAAGTGAGCTCCTCGCAGAGTTCACCATCCAGAGAAGAAGGTTCCGATCGGCATTGGTTCCTGGCGACCGCCTCGCGACAGGCATCGCACACCACGACGAAACCGCGCTCCGCCGTGTGGAACAGTTCGTGCGAGTGACGCCCCCGGTCCTTCCCGCAAAGCATGCAGGGTACGGTAAGCCGCGTGACCGGGTAGCTTCGCTCTTTCAGGATTGCCACCTGCTGCTCGGAGAGCGAAGACACCACGACATCCACTCCTCGCCGCTCCGCTTCGATCCACGCCTCCACGATGTCCACACCGAACCACGCCGCTTCGTCGAAGGCCGCCAGGCTCCCGGCGGGAAGTTCCGAGAGGATACGGCCTGCTTCCGCTGCCGAAACGAAGTGGTCAATGGTCGCGCCCATCCCGGGAGTGCGACATCCCATGGTGCCGCCTTCCCGGACATTCGGGCGCGATCGAAGATCGTCCGAGTCGCTGCACAAAAAGAGCGCCGTGGGATTCCCGGCATTCTGCGCGTCCTCGAGCCTTCCAATGAGGTGGGTGGTCTTCCCCACTCCGGGTGGACCGGCCAGTGCGGTCAATGCCATTTCTGGTCGCCTCCTGTCATGAGAGTAGTTGGGCTTCCACCGCCAGGAGTCCCCCCCGGGGGGATTCGGCGGGGCCGCGCCCCAGTCGTCGAAGTGCGTCCCTGGCTACGGCGGGAGAGAACCGGTTCCGGATCACTTCCTGCCCCGCTGAGGCCAACTGCGTCCACAAGGCACGATCCTGATGCAGACGCACCACTTCCCGCGCGAAGTCGTGCGCCGTGTCCGCGATGCAGATGTCTGTTCGATGAGTGAGCGCCATCCCCTCGCAGGCGATGCTCGTTCCCACGGTCGGCAACCCGTGCGCGAGGCTCTCGCAGACTTTCCCCTTCACCCCGGCGCCAAACCGGAGCGGCGCGATGGATACCCGGGACTCGCGGAGAAGCGCTTCGAGATCCGGCACCCACCCGGCGACATCCACGCCCCGTCCCGCGAGAGCATCCATCTCCGGTGTCGGCTTGCTGCCCACGATCCGAAGCGAAACATCCGGCAGTTCCTCCCGTACCATCGGCAGCACGGTCTCCACGAACCACCGGACGCCATCAGCATTGGGCGGATGCTCGAACCCCCCCACGAAGAGAAGTCCGTGCCGCTCCTCGAATGGAAGCCCGGACGCGGAAGTCTCGTGGATGGTGGGGACGATACGCACGGCGAGATTCGGATCGATGCTCTGGATGAGTTCGCGTTCCTCTTCACTGACGACCAGCGTCTCGTGCGCACGGCGGGCCACCGAGAGTTCCCGCGTGCGTGTCTCCCGCGCGGCCGCGAGATCGGCGGCACTCCCGGTCAACTCTGCGGCCCGCTCTTCACGAAGAAAGTGCAGGTCCACCGTATCGAAGACGACCCGCGCCCGCGGACAGAGCCTCCGCACATCATCGATATGAGTTCCCGCCGTACCCAGACGGCTCAGAATCACAAGATCGAACTCGCTCCCCCGGCACTCCAGGAAGTGGCGGATCGTCCTGAGGTGCGGTGACTGCCATACCTCCACGCCCAGCGCGCGAAGGTCTGCCCCGTAGGGTTCGGACGGGAGTAGATTGTCGGGCAGAAAGGTCACTCGATGGCCGAGGTCGCGAAGAATCCGCATCATCCATTGGATTCGCTGCGATCCCGCGTCCTGATCGGGAGTCGGCATACGGTGGTCGATGACGAGGACGCGGGAACGGGCCTTCCGCTCCTTCGCCCGTTCCGGGTCTTCCCCGTTTCGGCCGTGGCAGCCAAGTTCCTTCCGCCATCGATCCAGGAAGATCTGCTGGTTGCGCACCTGGTACCGCTTCACACCACTCTCCGGGTCCGTACCGGAAGTGGCACCTTCGCAATGAATGACACGCGCCACAGGGTTGACAAGCACGCGTCGACCGGCCTCGCGAACGCGAAAAGCAAGATCCACATCTTCGTAGTAGGCGGGAGCGTACCGCTCATCGAACCCGCCCAGTTCGTTGAACAGACTCCGGTCCACCAGGATGCATGCACCGGAGCAGTAATCGACTTCGCGAAGATACGAAACCTCCGGTGCGGACGGGTCTCTCCCGTGACCGTAATTCCACGCACTGGCGTCCTCCCAGACGATCCCGCCCGATTCCTGCAGGCGGCCGTCCGGGTACACCAGTTGGGCACCCACAATCCCCGCATCCGGGAACTCCTCCAAAGAGGCCCGAAGCCGGTCCAGGAAACCCGGCTCCACGCGCGTGTCGTTGTTCAGGAAGAGAAGGTGCCGCCCCTTCGCCTCCTTCGCGCCCCGATTGCACGAATGCACAAACCCGAGATTGCGTTCGTTTCGCACGAGTCGGATCGACCTTACCGACGCCAGCAGGCCAATCGACGCGGCCGTGGAGGCGTCATCCACCAGGACCACCTCGAAGGAGGTCTCCTCCCGCAATGCCGCCAGCGATTCCAGGCACCGGACGGTATGACCCGTCTGGTTGAACACGGGGATGATGATCGAGACATCCGGATGTTCATGCTGAGGCAGTGCAATCCCAGTCACTCGCGCGCGGGTCACCGGCCGCTTCAGGAATGCGTCGCGGAGTCTGCCGTGAAGGGCGCTCCTTCGCCGCGCCGCGCCGCGCACCAGGCGGCCCGCCACCCGTCGAGAGAACCGGACCAGTCGCATGCCAAGCCGGAAGAAGTCCAGACGATCCACGCGCCGGCCGACATCCAGCGTCGCGGCGCGAATCTCCTCCACTTCCACCCGCAGGCGGGTCGCGTCTTTGGATCCGGCGTTGCGCATCTCCTCCACGGCGGCCCGAAGACTCTTCACTTCCTCCGCCGACGCACGCAGCCACTCGGTCCGATCGGACAAGGTCTGTTCCAGCCCCGCAACTTGATCCGCCACCCGGACGCCACGGCTCAAGTGTTCCTGCCAGAGCGGATCCATTCGGGGAAGGACGGCCGCCACTTGCTCCGCCATTCGGTCAAACCGGGTCGTGCCGCCGCCGCCGCAACCGCCCGCGACGCTTTCCAGCAGCAGATCCAGTTCCCGCACGAATCCGTCTGCGCGACGATGCGACTTCTCCGCGTCCCCGACCCGGTGGTGCCGAAGCTCGCCGGTGACAAATGCGCGCAGCCGTGTCGAGGCCGCCTCCGGAGATACCGGCCAGGTGATTCCCAGAGCGTGTCCCGCTCCGGCCAGCACCCCGGCGGGATTCTCCAGCAGGTCCGCATAGGGCAGGAACACTCGCGGGATCCTCCGCGTCCCCTCCTCCGCCCGAAGGACATGGTCGGCCCAGAGGAAGGCCGACTTCTCACGCGAGAAGCCGTTCCTTCGAGCCAGCGAATCGGCGACCTCCGCGCAAGGCCTGGTCACCAGAAGGACATGGGGCGCGAGTCCCGCCTGCTCCAGTGCGGCCGTCCACACGGGAAGCAACCGACAGATGCGCGGGTCTTTCACTCCGCACAGCGCATCCTCCGGGAACATCCCCACGAGAAGCGATGAAAGGTCTCGCGCATGGGGCTTCCCTTCATCCGAATCAAACCAGCCCGGATCGATTCCAAAGGGGTCATCCCACGAGGACGCTGCGGACTCCAGAATGTTCTCGTTGGCGGCCATGACGCGGGTGTCTTCGAAGAAACCCTGTGGGTTCTCCCCCGCGCGTCCCGGCATCAGCGAATCCCCGAGGTCTACGCCGAGCATCCGTACGGCCCCCGCCACTGCGGAAGTGCCGCTTCGATGCATGCCAAGCACGAGAATCACGGGTCGCAAGGGGCGCCTCCTCCGCACAGGCTCTCGGGGAACCTGCCCGGGCTGCGCAGAACGGTGGGAATCAGTGGCCGGGTCGAGCGATGCTCCCACGCGAAAGGAGCCGAGTCAAGCGGCCGCCCGCGACCCGGCTCGCCCCGTCCGCGAGCGAGAAGTGCGGTTCCGATCAGCGGGGGCGGATCGTGGAGGCGCTCCGAACCGCCTTCTGGAACTCCACATAGGATGCGGCCACTTCTTCGGAAGTCCCGCACTCGCGGACCTTGCCATTCTCGATCCACGCCAGTCGGTCGCACATCTCTTTGGCAACGGACATCGAGTGCGTCACGATGACAATGGTGGCGCCGGCCTTGCGGATCTCTTCAAAGCGGTCCCGGCACTTCCGGCGGAACTGTTCGTCCCCGACGCCGAGCACTTCATCAACCAGAAGGACCTCCGGCGACTCGGCCAGTGCGACGGCGAATCCGAGCCGTGCGGACATGCCCGCGGAGTACACGCGAAGCGGCGCGTCGATAAAGTCCGCAAGTTCGGAGAAGCGGATGATGTCGTCCACCAGCTCACGGGTACGCTCCGGGCTTCGCCCGAGGATGGCCGAGTAAAGCGCGATATTCTCCCGCCCGGTCAGATCGCCGTGGAACCCGGCACCGACGCCGAGAAGCGGCGTGACCTTCCCCCAGACTCGAACCCTTCCCCGAGACGGGTGCAGGATGCCGGAAATCACGCGCAGGAGAGTGCTCTTCCCCGCCCCGTTTCTCCCGACGATCCCAAACACCTCTCCCCGATCCACCCGCAGATCCAGTCCGTCCAGAGCGCGGACACTCTTCTTCTCAAGATCCCGCTTGGTCCAGCGGATCAGGTGTTCCTTCAGAGTGGCCGCCGGTGTTCGGTGCGATTCGAAAGCCACCGACACTCCGGACAGAAGAAGCGCCGGGGGTCTCTCCGACGCCTGTTCCGCTACGCGCGGGCTGTCAGAGTCGGTATGCATACGCATTCGACTTTCGTGCGAAGTACCCGAAACCTGCGAGAAGGAAACCCAGCGACCATGCGACTCCAATCAGAATGCTCTGACCGTCCGGGAGAGTCCCGGTGTGAACGGGGGATCGGAACAGTTCAATCAGATGATAGGTCGGCATACACCAGACAACCCGTCTCAGCTGCTCCGGCAGGATGTCCAGCGAGTAGAAAATCCCGGACAGATACATGGCCAGCCGCAGGAGAAACCGGAAAATGTTCTCCATGTCTCCGAAGAAAACCGACCATGCGGACACCAGGAGCCCGACACCCAGCGTGAATGCAGACGCCAGCAGAATGGCGACCGGCACGAAGAGCAGCGCGGGAGTGAACTGGCATCGGAAGATCACCATGAACACCATCAGTGGAATGATGGACGCCACCAGGTTGACGAAACCGGTGCCGACCGCCGCCACCCCCATCGTCGCCTTGGGCATGTACACGCGCCCGAGGAGCGCCCGCCCGTGCAGGAAGTAGGTGATCGCCTGAGTGCTCGACTGCGAGAAGAAATTCCAGATCACCAGCCCGGACAAGATGTAGACAGGGAAGGCCTCCACCCGATCCCGGATAATCGCGGAATACACGGCAGCCATCACGCCCATCGTGAGGAGTGGATCAAGGAGAGTCCACGCCAGTCCCAGGAATGACCGCTTGTACCGCGAGGTGACATTCCGCTTCACGAGCTGTACGACCAGATGGCGAAATCGGAACAACTCACTCAGTTCGTCGATCGCCCGGCCGCGCCGAACCGCCGAGTCGTAGTCCGCGCGCCCGGCCGCGATGACTGCCGCGCTGTCTTCCGTCATGCCGCACCTTCCTTCGCCATTCCCGCAAAGCACCGGGCCAGCCCGTCTTCCCACGACGGCATCGGATGAATCCCCGCATCAGCAAGCCGGGAATCCAGCAACACGGAGTTCGCGGGGCGGTGAGCCGGTCGGGGGAAGTCCGCACTCGTCACCGCCTTCACTTCGACGCCGATTCCGGCCGCCGCAAAGATGGCGCTGGCGAAGCCGTGCCAGGTGACCGAACCGGTGTTGGTGGTGTGAAATGTGCCGCTCCCGCCTTCGATCGCGAGATCAAGCAACACCCGCGCAAGATCTCCCGCAAAGGTCGGTGAACCCAACTGGTCGTCGACCACGGCCAGGGAATCCCTCTCCCGGCCGAGACGCAGCATCGTGCGGAGGAAGTTCGCACCGTGGCCCGCATACAGCCAGGCGGTCCGCGCAATGGCACCCGCGTCCCCCAGCGAACGGACCGCTTCCTCCCCGGCAAGTTTCGACCAACCGTAGACGGAAAGCGGACCGGGCAGATCGTCCTCGCGGTACGGGCGGTCGAGGTCTCCCGGGAACACATAGTCCGTGGAGACATGGACGACGCGCGCCCCCGCTTCCCGGCACGCCTCCACGACATGCGCCGTGGCCCGTCCGTTCACAAGAAACGCCTTCGAAGGATTCGACTCGCAGCCATCCACATCCGTCCATGCGGCGGCATGGATTACCACATCCGGTCGCGCCGACCCGATCTCCCGCATCACGGCTTCTCGATCCGTCAGGTCAAAGTCCGGAAGATCCCACCCGGTGAACGGCACGCCCCGCGCCGCAGCCTCTGCACCCAGCTCCCTCCCGAGCATGCCCGCGCACCCGGTGGCCGCCACGCGAACCGTCGCCTGAGATGCGGACTCACCGCCTCGTTCGGCGCTCATCGGGGGACCCGGACCTCGGAGTTGTCGCCCACCATGAACCGGTACGCCCGGGGACGGACGGCGGAAGAGAGGATGGTGGCGTTGCGCCCCACAAGACTCCCTTCCATACGCCGGTCCAGATCGTGGACGCGCCCGCCCTTCAGGATGATGGAGAACTCCACCTCCGACGAAAGCACTTCGCACTGATCCGAAATGGATGTGAACGGCCCGACATAGGAGTCCTTCACGACCGCACCCTCTCCCAGGATAAGCGGCCCGCGAAGTTCGGAGTTTTCCACACGCGCCCCCTTCCCCACGACGACCTCTCCGATGATACGGCTCCGATCGTCCACTTCCCCGTCGATGCGTCGCTCCAGACTGCTCAGCACAATCCGGTTGGCTTCCAGCATGTCCTCCAGTTTCCCGGTGTCCTTCCACCAGCCACGAATGACATGGCTGCGTACATCGAAGTCGTGGTCGATCAGATACTGGATGGCATCGGTGATCTCCAGTTCTCCCCGTGCGGAAGGCTGGATGTTGTCCACCGCCTCGTGAATGCTCCGGTCGAACATGTAGACGCCCACCAGCGCGAACTCCGACTTCGGCTGCGCGGGTTTCTCTTCCAACCCGACGACCTTCCCGTCCGCAATCTCCGCCACCCCGAACTCCGACGGGTTGGGCACGCTCGCGAGGAGGATCTGCGAGTTCGGGCCGTCTCGCCGGAACTCGTCCACCAGTGGGGTGATCCCGTCCTTGATGAGGTTGTCGCCCAGAAACATCACAAATGGATCCTCGCCGAGGAAGTCCCGCGAGACCTTGACGGCGTGCGCCAGTCCGAGCGGATTCTCCTGCGGGATGTAGGTGATCTTCACGCCGAACGCGGACCCGTCCCCCACGGCCGCGCGAATCTCCGCACCCGTCTCCCCCACCACGATCCCGATCTCCTCGACCCCCGCGTCGCGCACGGCTTCAATGGCGAAGAAGAGGATCGGCTTGTTCGCGACCGGCACCAGTTGCTTGGCACTCGTGTGCGTGATGGGTCTCAGTCGTGTTCCCTTCCCTCCGGAGAGAATCAGGCCTTTCACTCTCGATCTCCTTGCTCGGTCTGGCCCCGCCCCCGCCCGAACATCCGGTCGAAGAGCGATGCTCCTCCGCTCAGCCGATCCGAATCCGGGCTCCGAACTTCTATCTTCTCCCCGCGCAACACGGCCCGGGGGGTATCGCGTACCATTCGTGCTGCTGCATCCGCTCCCACGATGTCCGCCGCCGCCGCCTCTCCCGCGCTCAGGCAGAACGGGCGTCGGCTGAGGTCGTGTGCATCCGAGCCGAGTATCTGCACGGCTCCCGCAGCCAGAAGTGTCTCCGCCGCCAACTGTGCATCTTCGCCAAGCAGTCCTGTCAGGCTGGAGGCATTCACCTGCAGCATGGCTCCCGCATCCAACCAGTCCACCACAATCTTCGGCAGCAGCTGAACTTCCCGATTCCGCTCCGGGTGAGCGATCACAGGGATCCGCCCCCCCTGCCGAAGCCGGGCGAGACCCTCCGCCAGAGTCTCCGGGACCCGCCGAAAAGAGAAGTCCATGAGTACATACGGGCCTTCCGCCAGAGGGATCGCCCGCGATGCAAACTCTGCGGGCTCCATCTCCCCGTAGTAGTTCTCCGCACCGGGGTGAATCTCCAGAGGAATCCCCTCGGCCGCAACGAGTTCTACCAGACGATCCCGCTCCGCGCGAATGCTCCCGGAGTCTGCGGAGAACAACGAGAAGAACCCGAAGTGCGAAGTGGCCGCCACCTCCTGAATGCCCATGTCCACAGCCGCTCTCGCCATGGCCAGCGCCTGGTGATCATCCGCGGCACCATCGTCGAGTCCGGGGAGGATATGGCAGTGCAGATCGATCACGAGGCGCTCTCGCTCATGAGTGCCTCGACGATCCCCGGAACCTCCTCCAGCGCACCGGGAAGTCCGGCCACATCCCGGCCTCCGGCCGTCGCCAGATGAGGCTTCCCTCCGCCTCCGCCACCCACGAGCTCGGCCACGCGCCCGACGAGATCTCCGGCTTTGATCCGCCCCTCCTTGACGAGATCGTCCGAAACCGCGGCGGCCAGCGCGACCTTCTCGTCAAGGGTGGCACCGAGCACCACCACTGTGCGCTCCGCAGACAGACGAATCTCGTCCGCAAGATCCCGCAGCGCCCCCCGCTCCGAAATGGGCGCAACTCCGGCCACGACGCGCGTTCCCGAAGCCTCCACCGCGGCCGCAACCAGCCGGTCCGCCACACTCCCGGCGGCATCCCGCTCCAGTTCCTCAATGCGCGCTTTGAGGTTGCGGGTCTCCTCCTGAAGGTCTCCCAGCCGGGCCAGTACATCCGCAGGAGCGGTTCGAAGCACTCCGGCGATCCGCTCCAGTTCCGCACGCGCCCGCCAGGCCGCCACCACCGCCGGGCTCCCCGCGAACGCTTCCACGCGACGGACTCCCGACGCCACGGACCCCTCTGCAACCAGCGCGCAATACCCCAGGTCTCCCGTGGACGCCACATGCGTGCCACCGCACAACTCCCGGGAAGGCCCCATGCCCACCACGCGCACCGTATCTCCGTACTTCTCCCCGAAGAAGGCCAGCGCCCCGGCGGCCCGCGCGGAATCAGGATCGGTCTCTTCCGTGGAGACGGCGTGGTTTTCGCGAATCAGTTCGTTCACGCGCGCCTCCACTTCCGCCAACGCGGCCGGTGCCACGGCTTCCGGGTGGCTGAAGTCAAACCGCAGCCTCTCCTGCCCGACGAATGAACCCTTCTGCGAAACATGCCCCCCCAGCACCTCGCGAAGTGCATGGTGGAGAAGGTGCGTGGCGGAGTGGTGCCGCTGGACCTCCTCCCGTCGTGAACGATCCACGCTCTGCGTGAGCCGCATCCCGGGCGACAGTTCCCCCTCTTCCACGCGCCCCATGTGCACGATGAGGCTCCCGCCCGCGGTACGCCGCGTGTCCTCAACGCGGACCCGAACTCCATCCCCGGTCAGTTCCCCCGTGTCTCCGACCTGACCGCCAGCCTCGCCGTAAAACGGCGTCGACTCCATCACCAGTGCAACCGGGTCTCCTTCGGAGGCTCGGTCCGCTTCTTCCAGCCCATCTCCCGACCATCGCGCCATCGCCAGGACCCGGGCCTCGCCCTCCTGCTCCGCGTACCCCGTAAAGCGCGTCTCCCCCAGCACCGCACGCCGGGAGGCATAGAACCCGTCCAGCACGGCCGGGGCTCCACCGCCCTTCCAGCTCTTCCGGCTGCGTTCCTTCTGTCGGGTCATCTCGCGCAGGAAGCCGTCCTCGTCCACCTCATAGCCACGACGAACGCCTACCGAAGCGGTCAGTTCCA
Organism: Gemmatimonadota bacterium; assembly: GCA_030747075.1. Classification (NCBI taxonomy): domain Bacteria; kingdom Pseudomonadati; phylum Gemmatimonadota; species Gemmatimonadota bacterium. The sequence goes on along the minus strand of JASLLL010000013.1, from coordinate 17,364 downwards.
GCGGGCACCCGTAGGTGTCGTAGAGGCGGAAAGCGACTTCGCCGGAAAGAATGCGTTCCCCCTCCGGACCGAGCGACCAGACCGATTCATCCTCCAACTGGTCCTCGAGATCCGAGATGCGGCGCATCCCCTCTTCCACCGTCCGCCGGAAGAGTGCCTCTTCCTGCGCCGCCGCCGTGCGCAGCGCGTCCTCCTTCTCGGCAAGGATCGGGAACGCATCCGACATGGCCTCCACCACGACTCCGGCGGCCTCCGCAAGAAACGGTCGATCCACGCCCAGGAGAACCCCCTGGCTGACCGCGCGACGCATGATCTTCCGCAGGACATAACCGCGACCCGTCCTGTCCGGAAGGACACCGTCCGCAAGGAGAAGCGCGGTGGCTCTCGCATGATCCGCGATCACCCGCATGGAGACCGCGTCGTCGGAGTGCCCGCCGTCGTACGCACATCCCGTCACCGAACTCACGCCCGCAAGGACCTGCGCGAAGAGATCTCCCTCGTAGTTGGAGAGCTTGCCCTGCACCGCCGACGCAATCCGCTCCAGCCCCATCCCCGTGTCGATGGACGGCGCGGGCAGAGGCGTGAGCGCTCCCGCTGAGTCCCGGTTGTACTGCATGAAGACCAGATTCCAGATCTCCATCCAGCGATCACCCTCGTTGACGGAGCCGTCGAGCTGCGGCCCCAGATCGTAGTGGATCTCCGAGCAGGGTCCGCACGGCCCGGTGTCACCCATCGACCAGAAGTTGTCCTCTTTCCCGAATCCCAACACACGATCCGGCGAGCACCCGGTAAGACGCGGCCACATCTCTCCCGCTTCCTCATCCGCCGGGAGACCGTCCTCTCCAGAGAAAACAGTGAACGCAAGTCGATCGGGAGAGAGCTTCAGCACATCGACCAGAAACTCCCATGCGAAGGAGATGGCCTCTTCCTTGAAGTAGTCACCGAAGGAGAAGTTGCCCAGCATTTCGAAGAGCGTGTGATGGCGCGGAGTGCGGCCCACCTCCGCGAGATCGTTGTGCTTCCCCGAAACGCGAAGGCAACGCTGCGAACTGACGGCGCGCGGACCCGGGGGCTCAGCCGCCCCGGTGAAGGCGTCCTTGAACGGAACCATGCCCGCATTCACGAACAGCAGTGTGGGGTCATCCACGGGGACAAGGGAAGCCGAGGGCACCACCGAGTGGTTGTGCGCCGCAAAGTACTGCAAGAACTCCGATCGGATTTCTGCCGTCTTCATGGGCCTTCCCCTTCCCGGGGCGCGACGCTGGGTCCTGCCCGCCCCATCACAACTCCCCTGCCCTCTCCAAAGGGGACTCCCTGTCCACAGCGAACCGGTCTATTGCCTCGTGAACCACCTCCGGAGGAAACCCCCGTCCGGCGAGAACAGACCACATCCTGCGCCTTGCCACATCCTTCGACACTGCGACAAAACGCTTCGCCCGCCCCTTCAGCACACGAACCGCAAGATCCGTCTCCGCCCCCGGTGCCAGTTCGGCGGAGAGCGCGTCCTCCACCACCTGCCGATCCACACCGCGGCGGAGGAGATCCCGCCGCATATGGATCGTGCCCCGGGGCGAGAAGTTCATCCGGTCCCGGATCCACGCCGCGCAGGTGTCCCGATCCGAAAGAAGCCCCAGTTCCCGCAGGCGCTCCAGCGCAGCCTCCTGCGCTTCTCCGGGCACACCCTTGCGATTCAGGTGCGAGCGGACCTCCGACTCGAACCGCATCCGGCTCCCGAGATAGCGAATGGCCATCTCGACGGGAGTCGCGGCCGGGGCCGCGCCTCCACTCCTGCCGCGTTTCTTCTTTCGGCTACTTCCCGGAGGGGGCACCGGCAACCGCAGCTTCCTCCGTCTCTACGGAATCCGACGCCGGAGCCTGGCCGCCGGGCGCGGGAATACCGTAGGCCTCACGGACCTTCCGCTCCATGGATGCCAGAATGTCCGGATTCTCCGTAAGGAACGCCTTCGCGTTCTCCCGGCCCTGACCGAGTCTCTCCCCGTCATAGGAGAACCAGGTCCCGGACTTCTCCGCGATCTCCTTCTCCGTAGCCATGTCGAGCACATCTCCCACGAAGGAGATCCCCTCTCCGTAGATGATGTCGAACTCCGCCTGACGGAACGGCGGGGCCAGCTTGTTCTTCACGACCTTCACGCGCGTCCGGTTGCCGATCCCGACCGTGCCGTCCTTGAGCGCCCCGATCCGACGGATGTCCAGGCGCTGCGTGGCATAGAACTTCAGGGCGTTGCCACCGGTCGTCGTCTCCGGGTTGCCGAACATGACGCCGATCTTCATGCGGATCTGGTTGATGAAGACGATGCAGGTCTTCGACTTGGAGACCGAACCCGTCAGCTTCCGCATGGCCTGCGACATGAGGCGCGCCTGAAGCCCGACATTGTGGTCGCCCATCTCACCTTCGATTTCCGCACGCGGCACCAGCGCCGCCACGGAATCCACCGCGATGATGTCCACTGCAGCCGAGCGCACGAGCATGTCCGTGATCTCCAGCGCCTGCTCGCCCGTATCCGGCTGGGACACAAGGAGATTCTCCACATCCACGCCGAGCGCCTGCGCGTAGGCAGGATCCAGTGCGTGCTCCGCATCCACGAACGCCGCGGTTCCACCCGCCTTCTGAGCTTCGGCCATCATGTGCAGTACCAGAGTCGTCTTCCCCGAAGACTCCGGCCCGAACACTTCGACGATTCTCCCGCGTGGCACGCCGCCTATGCCCAGCGCGACATTCAACGACAAGGAACCCGTGGAGATGGCCGGAGGCCCACTTTGCGCCTGCCTTGGATCTCCGAGGCGCATGATGGAACCTTTGCCAAAATGCCGTTCGATCTGTCCGACTGCGAGGTCCAGCGCCTTGTCCCGGTCCTTGGGACGGGCGACCTCTCGCTTCCCGCCTTTCATGCACATCCTCCCGTTGATGTCGTCCATGTTCACAACAGGTCGCCCCCTCGCAAGAGGGGTGCACCCCGTCGCTCCACTGTTCGGTCCGCGGGGAACGAGCCGATCCGCTACAAGCGCGACCGGAGCCTACGATACGCGATTTCGAGCGCCTTGTTGACGCTTCGTTCCCGGACAGCGCCCCGATCCCCGGAAAACCGGAACTCCCGGGCGGTCGTCCCGGCAGCATCAGAAATCGCAATCCAGACAGTCCCCACCGGCTTGCCGGGAAGTCCTCCGCCGGGGCCCGCGATGCCCGTGACCGCAAGGCTCAGGTCCACTTCAAACGCCCTGCGGCAACCCTCGGCCATCTCCCGTGCCACCTGGGAACTGACCGCACCGTACTGCTCCAGCGTCTCGTCGGCCACCCCCAGTCGGGCGACCTTGATCCGGTTGGAATACGCCACAACCCCGCCCGCGTATACCGCGGACGCGCCGGGCACCTCCGTGATTCTCGCCCCAATCCCGCCTCCGGTGCAGGATTCCGCCGTTGCGAGGGTCTCCTCCGCCCGCTCCAGTTCCCGAACCAGGACCCGCTCCAGCGCCTCTTCAGAAGGTGTGTTTTCTCCCGCCGTGCATTTCATTTCCCGCTCCAGCACGCGGTGCGCACAGCGCTATCCTCCCAGCCCCGGCATCAGGGCAAGAAGGCCTCGCAGCGCCAGCGCCGCATAGACACCCGCGAAGACATCATCCGCCATCACCCCCCACCCTTCCTTCCACGACTGGCTGACGCCCGCCGGGAACGGCTTCACAATGTCGAAGAACCGGAAGAGGAGAAAACCCGCGACCAGAACCCCCGGATCCGGACGAAGCCCGGCAAGGGTGATCCACTGGCCCAGCACTTCGTCGAGGACGATGGGTCCGCCGTCTCGACCGAACTCCTTCTCCGCGCGCGTGGAGGCCACTACGCCGAGAGCAAACAGCCCCACAAGAAAGAGCCCTCCGGCGAGGGTCGGGAACGATCCGTCCGCCCCCAGAGGAAGCGCGGGCACCGCCACATAGAGCGCCACCGCAAGAAGGCTCCCGGCGGTCCCCGGGGCAACCGGGAAAAAGCCCGTCCAGAACCCCGTGGCCAGTACGCGCAGAACGCCATCCACGAGGCGCTTCAACGCGATGGCCTCGACGGCGAAAAGACCCGCCGGTTGCGCCAGAAGTAGTCGGCTCCGGAACCGAAGGTCACCGCGGTCGCCAGGACCAGTGCTACCAGAAGGAGTGTGCCGACCGGCGCGATCCCCGGGGACTTCCAGTACGCGGGCGACGGGTCGACGAGCGCGCGGGCGGACATCAGCGCCAGCAACACAAACACCAGCGTCATCTGGCTGATGGTCTTCCACTTCCCGAGGCGACTCGACTCAATGGTCACACCGCGCCGCCCCGCAAGGACGCGCAGCAGCGTGACCGCCACTTCGCGGCCGAGGATGATGGCCACCATCCACGACTTCATGGAAGGCAACCCGATCGCCAGGAACGAAACATAGGCCACGCCCACGAGAACTTTGTCGGCAATGGGATCCAGGATCTTCCCCGTGCGACTGATCCACCCGTGCCTCCGGGCAAGATGTCCGTCCCATGCGTCGGTGAGGGCCGCTACGGTGAACACGAGAAGTGCCAGCCAGAGCGATGGGGCCGTCTGGCGCAGGAGGAGCACGACAAACACCGGAGACAGCACCAACCGCAACAGCGTGAGTTGGTTGGAGATGGTCATTCGCCCATCCTCTCTCGGCTCAGAATGGCCCGGCCCAGCGTGGCCTGATCCGCAAACTCCAAGTCCCCGCCGACCGGAATCCCCCGCGCAATCCGCGACACACGGCAGCCCAGCGGAGCCAGCAGGCTGTGCAGGTAAAAGGAGGTTGCGTCGCCCTCGGTATCCGGGTCCAGCGCCAAAATGACTTCGCGAATGTCCGACTCCCGCATTCGCGCGGTCAGTTCCTTCACGCGAAGCCCCTCCGGTCCCACGCCATCCAGCGGAGACAGCACGCCGTGCAGCACATGATAGCCGCCGTGATATTCGCCGGTTCCTTCGATGGCCAACACATCACCCGGTTCCTCCACCACGCAGATCAGATCTGTGACGCGGCGGGAATCTGCACAGATGGCGCACGGGGAGGACTCGGTCACATTCTGGCAAGTCTCGCAGAATACCACTCTTCGTTTGACCGAAAGCAGAGCCGCCGCGAACGACTCCGCATAGGATGCCTCTTCCTTCAGCACATGGAGCGCAAGGCGGCGCGCGGTCTTCCGACCGATCCCCGGAAGGCGGGCGAACTCTCCCGCAAGAAGCGTGAGTGCCTCGGACCCCAGTTCCGCCATGCCTACAGCATTCCGGGCGGGAGCCCCATGCCCCCGGCGAGTCTTTGCATCTCCTGCCCCATGAGTTCCTGCGTGCGGCGCTTGCCCTCATTCACAGCGGCCACCACCAGATCCTGCAGCATCTCCACATCCGTCGGGTCCACGACTTCCGGGTCGATGACAATCGAATGGAGCACGCCATCCCCGCCCATGACCACGCGAACCATGTTCCCGCCGGCCGTGGCCTCCACGGTCCGTCCGGCGACCTCTTCCTGCAGCGCGTTCATCTTCTCCTGCGCCTTTTGCATCTGTTTCATCATCTTCTGAAGATCCAACTCATCCTCCAATCTCAGTGTCACCCGGGAGCATCTGCCCACCGAGTTCATTCATGATCCTGCGCAACCCGGGGTTCTCCTGAAGCAGGTCTCCGGCGGGACCACCGCTCTTCGTTCCAGCCTGCCCTGACGGGCGCGACGCCACGACGCCGGTACGGACGCGACAGGAGACCCGCCGCCCGACGATCCCTTCCATGGCCTCCTCGATCACGCCGAGGTTCTCCCGACGTCCCACCATCCCTTCGTAGTAGTTGTTGTCGAACACAATGGAAAAAGCTTCGTCTTCCAGACCTCCCAGCATCCCATGCTCCAGAAACGATGCCAGCATCATCTTCCGACCGCGGACGGCCTTCAAGAGCTCCTCCCAGAAGGCCGGAGCGGAAGAGGAACCGGGAGCGGCAGGTTCGCGGCGGTCGGGTGGAGAATCCATGCTCGCCACCGGAGGGGCCTCTTCCGGTGGCGGCGCATCTTCCGGTGGCGGGGCATCTTCCGGTGGCGGGCCGTCCTCGCTCCGCGGCGGGGCATCTTCCGGTGGCGGGCCGTCCTCGCTCCGCGGGGACGCATCTTCCGGTGGCGGGCCGTCCTCGCTCCGCGGGGGCGCATCCGCCGGGGGGGGCGCGTCCTTACGGACGCGTGCCTTCGGGGCGGGCGACGGCACCGGAGCCGGCGTTTCCGCCGGACGAGGAGGGTCTCCGCCATCATCCCCCCCGCCGAGCAACGCTTCAAGCGCCTCCAGACGCGCCAGCAGTTCGGAGATCTTCCCGGGGTCTTCCAGACAGCACATTCGCGCCACGGCCACTTCCAGCACCAGCCGCGGGCGCGCCGACCGGCGCAGATCCGACACGGTGCGGTTCGCCAGTGTAAGAAGTGCCGTCACACGCTCCGCTGAAAACGCCGCAGCCACCTCCCGAAACGCCTCTACCAGATCCTTCCGAACACCGAGTAACGCCGCGTCCTTCCCGGCCGTCGACGCGACCAGGAGATCCCGAAAGGTCCGCGCGAGGCCCAGCGCGATCCGCGAAGAATCCATCCCCCTGTCCAGAAGCCCCTGCACCACCTGAAACGCCCCGGCTGGATCCGAGCGCCCCACCGCGCGGGCGAGGTCCAGATAGACCTCTTCCTCCGCTTCGCCGAGAAGTTCGCGGAGCACTTCGACCGTGATGCTTCCAGCGGCCACGGCGGCCGCCTGGTCCAGCAGGCTCTCCGCGTCGCGCAACCCCCCATCCGCCTGACGGGCCAGTTCGTGCAGCGCGGACTCCTCCACACGGATCCCTTCCTTCTCCGCAAGACGGCTCAGCAACGACACCATCACATCCGCCGGGATGCGATGGAAGTCGTAGCGCTGGCACCTGGAACGGATCGTCGCGGGGATCTTGTGGACTTCCGTCGTTGCGAAGACGAAGTACACGCCCGGCGGAGGTTCCTCCAGCGTCTTGAGAAGCGCGTTGAAGGCCTCTTTGGTCAGCATATGAACTTCGTCGATGATGTACACCTTTGCGCGGCCGGAACTGGGCGCGTAGCGGGCATTCTCGCGAAGGTCCCGGATCTCATCGATTCCGCGGTTGGACGCGCCATCGATCTCCAGAATGTCCAGACTGCAGCCGTCAATGACCTCCCGGCAGGCCGGGCACTCATTGCACGGATCCACGATCGGCCCGTCCGTGGCCTTTTCGCAGTTCAGACACTTGGCGAGAATCCGGGCGGTCGTTGTCTTTCCGACGCCGCGCGGCCCGCAGAAGAGGAAGGCGTGAGCCAGTCGACCGGAGTCAATGGCGTTGGCAAGCGTGCGCGTGATGTGATCTTGACCGACGACCTCGTCGAACCCCTGGGGTCGCCACTTCCGAGCAAGCACTTGATAGGCCATGAGCAACTCCCGCTGAAGGAAGGAGTCCCTGGAGGCGCCGGCCAGGCAACCCTGCGGCACCCGAAAAGATCTGCTGAGCGCTGCTGCCTTCCGGCCCTGACGCGGTTCGCAGGTTTTCGCTGCACAGGACCCGACACGACGCCCCGCAGAACGCCTCCGGATTCCTCCCGGAATGATGGTGGAGATGAGCGGGCTCGAACCGCCGACCTCCTCGTTGCGAACGAGGCGCTCTCCCAGCTGAGCTACATCCCCACTTCTTCCGGCCCACCCCCGGTCGCAAATCCGGGGGCGGTCTTCATGGCGGAGAGAGAGGGATTCGAACCCTCGAGGACGTTTCCGCCCTACGCGATTTCCAGTCGCGCCGATTCAACCGCTCTCGCATCTCTCCGCGTCTTGCCCTGCCTGTCGTGCGTCCCGGACCTCATGCTCCGGGATGCCCCGGCCTCCGCGCTGGCGGAGAGAGAGGGATTCGAACCCTCGGTACCCTCGCGGGTACAACGGTTTTCGAGACCGCCCCATTCAACCGCTCTGGCATCTCTCCGTTCAGTCCTCGCGCGCCCTTCGCTCCCGGAACCATCCCGACAGAAGCTCGGAGCAGCGATCCTCCAGAAGCCCGGATCGAACACGGACCTCCCCGAGGATTCCCTCGCCGAACAAATCGAAGCGCGATCCCGCCGCCCCGAGTCGCGGATCCCAGGCGCCGAACACCACCCGCGCAATCCGCGCCAAAACAATGGCCCCGGCACACTGAAAACACGGCTCCAGCGTGACGAACAGCGTATCACCGTCCAGTCGCCCGGCACCACCGGGCTCATGCGCATTTCGAAGCGCAAGCATCTCCGCGTGCGCACACGGGTCCGCGTATTCGCGCATCCGATTCCGCCCGCGACCCACCAGTTGCCCGTCTCTCACGACGACTGCGCCGACCGGCACCTCGCCCGCGTCCCCGGCCTCCTGAGCCAGCTCGATGGCGTGCTCCATCCAGCGTTCGTCGCTTGTGTCTGGCCCGATGGGATTCCCTCCGGAAATGCCGGGACGGTCGGGGCGAAGGTAGCGAATGACGCGGGAAGTTGTCAAGAAAGCGCCCGCACCCCGGGCTGCCTACCCGCCCCGGGCGTCCCGGATCGCCTGTTCCACGGCCGGTGCACCCGGCGCGAGTTGCCGCGCCTTCTCCCACATTCGCTCGGCGGCCTCCGTGCGCCCCTGCCGCGCATAGACCTTCCCCAGCGTCACGACCGCCACAATCTGCCCGGAGTCCATCCGCAGTGCCTCCAGCGACTCCCACTCCGCCTCCTCCAGAAGCCCTGCCTCCAGATACGCCAGCCCCAGGCGGCTGCGGACGAACGCCGGCTCGCCGATGCCCCCCTGCACAAGCCTGCGATAGCTCACGATGGCCTCTTCGAAGCGCCCCGCCGTCAGGTAGGTGGCCGCCTGATTGACCAGCGAGAGCTCGTGGTCCGGATCCGCCGCCAGGCTTCGCCGGAACTCGCGCAACGCGCTCTCCCAGTCGCCCTCCCGGGCGGAGAGGACGCCCAGATCGCATCGGACGACCGCTTCGTACCCCGGCGACAGCTCCAGCACTGTTCGGTAGTGCTCGCGGGCTGCGGAACTCCGGCCCGTCTGCGCGAGACAGTTGGCCAGGTTCAAGTGCATCCTCGGATCCGACACGCCGTACGCAATCGCGGCCTCGTATTCGCCAATGGCGGCGTCAAAGTCTCCTTCACGTCGATAGAGATTCGCAAGATTGGACCGATGGAACGGAGCATCCTTGGCGACCAGAATCTCATTCATTCCCACGGCTTCGAGAACGCGCGCGTTCGTTCCGAGGAACAGAGCCGTCAGCGCAACACTCGCCGCGGCGACCCGAACCGGTGAGCCGGCACCAGCGCGGAGATCGCGGAGAAAGGCCACAAGCCCGGCCGCGCCAAACGGGATGAGCCAGGGGATCATCGGCAGGCGGAAGCGACTGCAGACGAAGAATGCCACGAGGACCACGGTATGGGTGAGAAGCAGAATCGCGAGAAGCCCCTGCTCTCTTCGGCGCCCCCCGCCACGGATCATCCCGTAGAGCGCGAACGGAAGCAGGACGGAAAACTGGAGAAGAAAGAAACGCAGGATGGGAGTGAACCGCCCGGCCTGGTCGCGGAAGTCCCGGTTGTTCCCGATCTCCGACCCGTTCCAGACATACACCAGCTTGCGCATCCAGAGTGCCGCGGTATCACGGGGGTGCATGCTGATCCACTCGAAGGTCTTGGAGTACCAGAAGCGGTCCACTTCTCTCACCGTGAGTTCCCGCCCCAGGATTCTCTCGGCGTGCAGCCGTGCCGCGGCCTGCATGGTGTCGCGATAGCGTTCCTTCTCGATCGAGATCTCCGCCTCCGCGGCACCGGGCGCCAGCGCGGACTTCCCGTCCGCCGTGATGGAGTTGCCGATGTAGAAGTTGATCCCGCCCTGTCCCCCCACGGGGATCGCCTCTCCGTGAAGGACGAGGTTCCGCACGGCCACGCCCCCCGGGCAGAGCAACACCGCCGCAACGAAGAGCATCGCCGCCCCGCGCCCGAACCTCCGGCTTACCCAGAGCGCCGCACCGAGCGCGCCAACCAGGAGCGTACCGTGCGCCAGCCCCGCCAGCCCGAACAGAACCCCGGACGCCGCGGCTTTGGCGGGAAAGCGTGAATCCCTCCCCTCCAGCAGAAGGAAGACCGCCGCCGTCCCGAGGAAGGTGGCCAGCGTGGCGGTCAGGAGCTCCGCTTCGAAGTAGATGAACATCCCGAAGGTGAAGGCGAGCACGCCCGCAATCCGACCGACCAGCACCCCGTGCGTCCGAAGTGCGATCCGGTAGATCATCCACCCCTGCACCAACCCCAGCGCGAACTGCACGAGGCGCGGCACCAGGACTTCTGCCCCCCCGAACCACAGGAGCATCGCCAGGAAGTACGGATACAGAGGCGGCCGGAAGAGAGCCTCGGGTCCGGTGATCGGGTGCCCGGAAGCGATCGCCGCGGCGGTCTCGGAGAACCAGCCCGCGTCCAGGAAGAGGTGCCGGCCGAATGGAGACGCGCTGAGTTCGCGAAGATACTCAAACCGGAGAAGCCCACCGATGGCCAGCGCCAGCCCCAGAGTCCATCGCGTCATCCGGCGCTCCCGGAATGCGTCAGCGGACATAGCCGAGCGACTCCAGAACCTCGCGTTCGGCAGCAGGCGTCTCCACGGCCTGCGCCACGGGCGTCACGACGGTCCGCTCCCCGCGCACCACCGGCCGCGCCTCGAGCGCGTCGGCCCCGATGAGATCCGCCATGACCGTTCCGTCAAGATCCGCCGGAAGGTCCACCCCGAACAGCCAGAGAAGCGTGGGCGTCACATCCACAATGGAGAAGTGGCCCCGCGCGGCGTTCGGAGGAATGTGCGGCCCGGCTCCCCACAGGATTCCATCCGGTCGATGAAACCCGGAGAAGGTGTAGCCGGGCGGCCCGAATGCATCGCCCTCCAGACCGCCGCGTCCGACAAACCCGCGTGGCGCTTCCAGGAACACCAGGTCCGGCGCATTGCCCACCCAGGGACCGTGGAAGAGTTCGTCGCGCAGGTGGATCTCCTGCACAAACGGCGCACCCGTCGTGGGATCCACCAACGCGGTCAGGCCTTCGCGAACCTCCTCCAGCACGCGCTCGGACGCTTCTCCCGGCGGGACTGTGCCGCGAAAGTCCCGGTCGCGCTGATTCACACGAACCAGTCCGCCGAAAGGTCCCGGGGCCACCGCTCGAACAGAACTCCGCGCGGGATGCTCCCGGTCGATCTGCACAAACCCCTCCTGAACCAGCCACGACATGAGCCGCAGTTCGGAATGGATCGGGCCGAATCCGTGGTCGCTCATGACAAGGATGTCCGTCTCCGGGCCGGCAAGGTCCACCAGTTCCCCGACCACGGAGTCCATACGAATCCAGAGATCCCGGATGGCGCTCCCGAATCGTTCGGCCAGCGCGGGATCGTATTCCGGGTGCTCGGGATCCGTGAACTTCCAGAAGAAGTGCTGCACCTTGTCGGGGCCGGTAAACACCACCCAGAACAGATCCCACTCCTCCTCGACGAGAAGCGCCTCCGCGACGGCGGCGTGGCGGTCCAGTGTCTTTCGAAAATGCGCGAGGAGCTGTCCCTCCGCGCCGGGCTGGATGCTCTCGCCAAACAGATCCAGCGGATAGGGAGCCACCCGCTTCTCCAGCTCGGGCGGAGAGGTGTATCCCGTCTGCGCCGCCCCGAAGGGAAAGCCGGAGATCATGAAGCCGTCCACCTTCTCAGGCGGGAAGGTCATGGGGATATTCATGATGCCGGTTCGAACCCCGTTCTCGTTGAGAACTTCCCAGACAGGGTCGGCCCTTCGATCGAGGGAAGAGGTAAGGATGGCCTGCGGCCCGGCGGCTGTCGCATGAAAGAAATCGTAGATGTTGTGCTTGCCGGGATTGACCCCGGTGAAGGCGGTCGTCCATGCGGGCGGCGACACCACCGGCAATACCGACTCCAGAACACCCCCGCCCCCCCGACTCCGCAGGGCGGCCAGATTCGGCAGTACGCCTTCCTGGATGAGTGGGTCAAGCACGGCGAAAGTAGCACCGTCCAGGCCGATCACGAGAACGCGCGGACGTTCCCGGGAGCCGCCGCATCCTGAAGCGCCAAGGACTGAGGCGACGAAGACCGCCAGAATCAGGGCGGACTGGAGGGATACCGCCCGGCTAGTGAATCGCTCCGGTTTCCGGCGGGCAGGACTCAAGGGACTCCTTTCCATTCTCAGCCACCCAGGGCGACCAGATCACAGGCCCGCGGAAGGAGAGACTGTCGGGGCAATCCGTCCCCCAGAAGTTGAACGGGACGCTCAAGGTCATCGGTTTCTTCGTCCGAATGCTGAACTCCTTCAGATAGGAGCTGTTCCTGATATTCCCGCCACGGTTGTGATGAATCCGGTTGGCGGAAGAAAGACTGCCGCCGATGCTGGGGTTCGAGTGTTCCGTCACGAAGATCCCCACCGAGTTCCGCACGACTTCGTTGCGCAGGATGCGCGGGCTGGAACTGGTGACGGACATCCCGTTGATGCATCCGGAAATGGTATTGCCGATGATTGTGCCGCGAGATTCGAAGAGGTAGATCCCGTTCTGGCAGCCGGAGATTACGCAGTTCTCCACGCGAAGGTCGCTGTACTCGGACCGAATCCCGCTCCATCCATTCTGGAGAACGCAGTTCCGCACGGTCAGGAACGAGTCCTCCGTATGCAAAATGCCCTCCGCAGCCTCCACGCCATCCAGCGTGAAACCGTCCACGACCGTCAGGCTGTCCGTCTGCTTTGCCTGGATCACCCAGAAGCGATCGTTCCGGAGAGTAGTCACCTCCGGACCCCCTTCAGATATGAGCCGAATCCCCGTCCGGAGACGAAGCTGCGGGTAGAGACCCGGAGCCACGAACACGGTGTCCCCATAGGCTGCGGAGTCCACAACATCCTGTAGATACGGCGCGGCCTCCACACGAAGCCGGGCCGCATCGGCGGGGGCTGCCATGGCAAAGAGGAGAAGAAGGGCTGCCGGGGTCTTGAATCTCATCTGCTTTCTCCGCGTCGATCCCCGGTCTCCGGAGAGTCCGAGGCTAGAGTGCAATCATCAGGATGGCATGGCGCGCCCAGGAGGACTCGAACCCCCAACCTTTTGGTCCGTAGCCAAACGCTCTATCCAATTGAGCTATGGGCGCGCACCACACCTTCCCGAATCAGTGGCGGAGAGGGAGGGATTCGAACCCTCGAGGAAGATTTCTCTCCCTAACCGCTTAGCAGGCGGCCCGATTCAGCCACTCTCGCACCTCTCCCTGTCATTCCGGGCGGAAGTCTCCACCCCGGCCCGGGACACCGCCCCCTCCGCTCCCGGACACTGGAGTCCGGTGGCGGAGGGAGTAGGATTCGAACCCACGGAGCTTTCGCTCAACGGTTTTCAAGACCGTCGCCTTCGACCACTCGGCCATCCCTCCCCGGGAGCCGGACATTGTACGGTGAGAGCATCTCCTGTCAACCCTGAGCGATGATTCCTCCGCCCGCCACGGCATCCTCGTCATACAAGACGGCGGACTGACCCGGGGTGATGGCCCTCTGGGGTTCGTCGAACTCCACGACCGCCAAGCCCGGGGAGGGAAAAGAGACGGAAGCGGGAGCCGCCGTGTGCCGGGACCGGATCTGAACGAGGAACCGCCCGTCCCCCCGATTCGTCGGGCGGCGAACGGCCCGAAGAACCGCCTGGCTCGCGAATAGCCCCGCCTCCGGCCCCACGACAAGGCGGTTCTGCACCGCGTCCACGCGCAGGACATAGACCGGCTCCCCCAGCGCCACGCCAAGCCCCCGGCGCTGCCCGACGGTATACCGGGCCGTGCCGCGGTGTGTTCCCACAACCTCCCCCGCCTCCGTCACGATGTCCCCGGGTGAGAGCGTGTCCGACAGGCGGCCGGAGTCTCCTTCGCGGGACTCGAGAAACGCCCCGAAGTCCCCGTCCGGAACAAAGCAGATCTCCTGGCTGTCCGGTCGATTCGCCACACCAAGCCCCTCCTGCGCAGCGACCTCCCGGACCTCATCCTTGGCGAAACCTCCGAGCGGGAAGAGCGCCATCTCCAGGTCCTGCTCGCCGACACGCCAGAGCATGTAGCTCTGATCGCGGGTGCGATCTACCGCGCGGAGAATGCGCGGGGCGGGCCCGGAACGGTCCACACGGGCGTAATGCCCCGTGGCGAACGCTCCGCAACCCAGGTCCCGCGCCTGCTTCGCCAGCGCAGGAAAGCGAACGGCCTGGTTGCACTCGACGCACGGGTTCGGGGTGCGGCCTTCCAGATAGTCGCGGGTGAAAGGGCCGATGACCGACTCGTCAAAGGGGTCCTCGGAATCGACCACATAGTGCGGAAAGCTCAGGTGCGAAGCGAGGCTTCGCGCCGCTTCGATTGACTCCAGGGAGCAGCACGACCGTCCGCCATCGGGGTCCTCCCCGTAGCACCAGTTCTTGTGCGTGACCCCCACGAGATCACGGCCCTCCCGAGCCAGCAGGAGGGCCGTGACTGCACTGTCGACTCCTCCGGAGAGGGCCACAAGAACGCGCACAATCGCTACGGGTTCGAGCTTCCGCGAAGGAAGCGGTAGAAGTCCCCGTCGGTGGAGAGAACCAGCACATCCTCCTCGCCCATCGTAGAGCGGTAGAGCTCCAGCGTCCGCAGCAGGTTGTAGAACTCCGGCTCCTCCCCATAAGCCGATGCATAGACCCGCGCGGCCGTGGAATCCGCAATCCCGCGAATCCCCTGCGCCTGGCGATACGCACCCGAGGCAATCCTCTTCAGCTCTTTCTCTTTCACGCCGAGAATCTCCGCACTCCGACCCTGCCCCTCCGAGCGAAGCTTGTCCCGGATCTTCTGCCGTTCCGAGATCATTCGCTCGTAGACCGAGCGCCGGACATTCTCCACATAGTTGATCCGCTTGAGACGCACATCGACCAGTTCGATCCCGAAGGCCCCGGTCTTGATCGAAGAACGCCGGAGGACTTCATTGGTGATCGCCTCGCGACCCACGGAGATTTGCGCGGACTTTGCCGCTTCTTCGCCGGCGGCTACCTCCGCCGTGACCGTGAACTCCCGGTTTTCCGAGCGCACCACTTCGATGAGGTCCACATTGGCGATGGCCTTCCGGGTCTCCCCGTCCAGGATGTCATCCAATCGTGTCTGGGCACCACGCTCGTCCCGAACCCGCTGGAAGAAAAGCAACGGATCCTTGATGCGCCAGCGTGCATAGGTGTCCACCCAAATGAACTTCTTGTCACGAGTGGGCATCTGGTTGGCGTCGCCGTCCCAGGCCAGCCAACGCCGATCAAACCGATTCGCGGTCTGGACGAACGGGATCTTGAAATGGAGACCCGCCACGACAACGGGTTCTCCCACCGGCCGACCAAACTGGGTAATAATGACCTGCTCGGTCTCGGAGACGACATAGAGAGTACTGCCGCCCACGACGAACAGCATCAGGAGAACCGCTAGAAGACCCATTTTCCCCGGAGTCATCTTGCACCTCCCGTCTCCGTAAGCCGGTTGATATCGAGAAGCGGCAGCACCCCGTCCAGCGATTCATCCAGGACCACCTTCTTGCCCACTCTGGGGAGAACATCCGCCATGGCCTCCAGATAGAGCCGGTCGCGGGTCACTTGGGGAGACCGCTTGTACTCGGCCAGAACGGAGGCAAAGCGAGAGGCGTCCCCCTCTGCCGTGTTCACGCGGTCGATGGCGTAGCCATGCGCCGATTCGATCAGAGCAAGCGCCTCACCCTCGGCCTTGGGAATCTCCCGGTTCAGTTCCGCCTGAGCCATGTTGATCAGTGTTTCCCGTTCCTGCACGGCCTGATTGACCTCGTTGAAGGACGCCTTCACTTCTTCGGGCGGGTTGACATTTTGAAGGGCGACCATCTGGACATCCAGTCCCAGTTCGTACTGCGAGCAGAGTTCCTGCAGCTTGGTCAGGCACTGGTCCTCGATCTCCTGCCGCCCCACTGTCAGCACTTCGTCCACGGAGCGGTCCCCGACAACCGACCGCATGACGGCTTCGGACATGTCGCGGAAAGTCTCCCGCGCGGCACGCACCCGAAAGAGAAACGCCACCGGATCGACGACCTTGTACTGCACGATCCACTCCACATCAGTAATGTTCAGGTCCCCGGTGAGCATGACCGCTTCCGCACGAGATCCCCGGTCCCGGATGTACTCGGAACGCTGGGCCGCGGCGGTGGTTCGGAATCCGAACTCTTCCTTCAGTTGCCTCTGCACGGGAACACGCACATAACGCTCAATGCCGAATGGCAATCGGATGTGCAGGCCTGGGTCCACTTCCCGGACATACTGTCCGAACCGGAGCACAACCCCGACCTCTTCCGGTTCTACCGTAAAGAAGGTGGTACGAACGGCTCCGAGGCCCAGAAGCACCAGCACAATCGGAATGATCGGGAGACGCATCGACGGACGATCCCCCTTCGGTTTGAGGACATTCCTCAGGAACTCCTCCACATTGTCTGGATTCGGGGTACTCACGACACCCTCCTGTTTTCGGACCTGAAGCTGACCGCCGGGATTCCGGCAGAATCGGCGGTCAGTCCAGACTCCGGGCTAATAGCCGTACTTCTCTTTCTGCGCCTTGAGCTCTCGAATCTTGATCAGTTGCTCCTGACGCTCGATCTGCTTGGTGGCGTAATCATTGAATCGTGGGTCATTGCACCGGACGGCGATTTCAAACTCGCGTTTCGCCGGATCGTACTCCAGCAGTTTCTCGTACGCCCGACCGAGGACGCAGTGCGCATGGGCACCGCAGTTCATGTCAAACCCAAGCCCCTGCTTCACACGCGTGACGGCCTCCCGGTATCGGCCTGCGTCGTTGAGGAGTTCGCCCAACTGATAGTAGTACCCGGCACGATCGGACTTCACGGAGATCAGCTCATCGTAAAGCTGAATGGCTGCGTCCACCTGGCCCGTTTCCGTGTAAGCCGTCGCCAGACCCCGAAGAGCGTTGAAGTAGCTGCGGTCCGACGGATCTGTCCCGACCGACTTGTGGTAGTCCAGGATGTGCACATAGTGTGGAGCGGCCCGATCAAACGCCCCTCCCCAGCGATACGCATAGGCGACACGACCGTGAGCCCAGCTCTCCCACGCGGCATCGTGTCCGTGGGCCGGGAGCGCCAGAAGGGCTTCGTAGGCCGCCGCGGCTTCCGGGAAAAGCCGCCGATCAAACAACGCAGCCGCCAGGTTGTCGTAAGGACGGGGATCGTCCGGAGACACTTCCACCCCCCGGCGAAACGCTTCGATTCCCTCCAGCTCGTACCCGCCCGCAAGATACGCCTTCCCGAGCTGGATGTACGGGTCCGCCGAGTCCGGGCAGAGCTCCATGGCGTGC
>JASLLL010000012.1 GCA_030747075.1 Gemmatimonadota bacterium | reverse complement strand
GTTCTTCGCGAAGGAGAGGAGAGTCATGTTCTCGCGCGGTTTGCGGATGGCGCGGTCTGGACGGTGGGGGACTATGTCGCGTCGCTCGGGACGAACGCCTTTACGCTGCGGCTTCGTCCGGGTCCGTTGACGGAGGAAGTCCCGCGGATGCTCCGGTCTCAAGTCTTCGGACAGCTTCTGCTCCGGGAAGCACGCAGGCGAGGGCTCCGAGAAGAACGCTGGGCCGGGCGGGAGTGTCAGCGACTTCGCGAAGAGCGGCTTGTTCAACTTGCCGTACGCCGAATCACCGAGGAGTCGCCGGTGGATTCCACCCGGGCGCGTGAACTTGCCGCGGATCTTGCGGCGGCGCAGCCCGGTGTCTTCCGGGCGCAGGAGGAAGCGCTGGTTCTGCAAATGAAGTTCCCGACCAGAGAGCGCGCAGACCGGGCTTATCGATCCGCGGCCTCGAACGGGGGCCTGCTGGAGGAGTTGGGGCGGTTCCTCTCCGGGGAGGCGCAGTCCGCATCCTCCTACGGGATTCTGCGCCACACGCGGGCCTCCGCACGAGAGGCGGGGTTGAGTGCGGCGGTCTTCGGTGACGGGTCGGGAGGGTTTATCGGGCCGGTTGAGATCGATGGTGTGTGGATACTCTCGCAGGGCGTGGGAGTGATCCCCGAAACGCAGAAGACTTCGGACGAGGCTTTCGACATCCTGCTGGATCAGATCATTGGCAGCCGATCTCCAGCGTTGGTCCGGGAGTGGCTGGACGATCGGCGAAAGGAGATCGAGGTGCGGATTCGGGAGGATGCTCTGGACGAGATAGCCCCGGGCGTATAGCCCGGCAGCCGTGTTGGAGACGCTCCGGCTGGTGACGCTTTCCGGGAGGCATGGTAGGATCCCGCGTTCGTGAACCGGATCCGGAGATGAGAATGGCAACGAGTCGCAAGGTGGTCATTCTGGGAGTGGACGGGGCCGACCCCGGCTACTACCGGAAGTGGATGGATGCAGGTCTGACGCCCAACTTCGCACGGCTGGCCGCCCGCGGTCGAATGGGCATTCTTCAGTCCACCTACCCTCCGGTCACCGCTCCCGCATGGACCTCCTTCATGACGGGTGAACAGCCCGGAAGTCACGGAATCGTCGGCTTCTCCGCTCCCTCCACCGGCGAGTACGCGCGGAAGGTGGTCAACAGCGGCAGCATCGAGTCGCCACTCCTGTGGGAGATCGCGGGAGACCGGGGTGCGGACTGCATCGTCGTCAATGTTCCGCTTACCTATCCTCTGCGACGGATGAATGGTGTTCTCGTGGCGGGAATGCTGACGCCCGACGGCGTCGGATTCACATGGCCGAAGGAGTTTGAAGCGGAACTGAAGCTCATTCAGCCGGATTATCAGATCGACCTGCTCTGGCAGGACTATCAGGATCGCGGGATCGACCTGGTGCGAGACCAGAAGGAGATGACACGCGCCCGCGCGGAGTTGTGTGTGAAGCTCCTGGAGTCACGGCCGTGGGATCTGTTCACCGTAGTGTTCACCGGCACGGATCGTATTCAGCACTGTCTTCACGAGCATGTGGAGAAGATCCACGACGAGAGCGCGGTTCGGAAAGACACGCTGACCGCGGCGGTCAGGGACTACTTCGTTTCGCTGGATGACTGGGTGGGCGACATCATGAAGGCCGCCGGGGAGGACACACACTTTATTGTCATGTCCGATCACGGATTCGGGCGAGTGGAGCAGTCCGTGTACTTCAACCGGTGGCTTGCGGATGCCGGGTTCCTGTCCCTTCGGACAG
Source organism: Gemmatimonadota bacterium (assembly GCA_030747075.1). Lineage (NCBI taxonomy): Bacteria > Pseudomonadati > Gemmatimonadota > Gemmatimonadota bacterium. The sequence goes on along the minus strand of JASLLL010000012.1, from coordinate 69,092 downwards.
GGGAGGCGAAGCGACTTCAGGGCATGAAGCGCGTTCTGAACGCGGTGGGCATTCGTCGCTCGACGCTTTCCGCTGCGGGACGGGCGGTCGGGTTGGGCGCGAAGGTGGATGCACAGGTGGAAAAGCTGAACCCGTTTACAGGCGGCATCCACTGGGATCGGACACGCGCCTATTACTATCCGACGAATGGCTTCTTCGTGAATCTCCAGGGGCGTGAGATGTTCGGCACGGTGAAGCCGGGGGCGGAATACGAGCAGGTCCGCGACGACTTGATCGCCGCGCTGGAAGCCCTGAAAGACCCGCGCACCGGCGGGAGGCTGATTCCCGTTGTGCGTCGCCGTGAGGAGCTCTTTGCCGGAAGAAACATGGAACGCCTTCCGGATGTGTTCATCGAGTTCATGGATCAGCCGTTCGATGCCTTCTTGCAGAACTATGACCACCCGGAGGTCTTCTACGATCCCGGCTGGATGAACGGAACGCACCGGCGGAACGGGCTCTACATCGGCGCGGGCCCGGAACTTGCGGAAGGTGCGGAAGTGGAGGATCTGGAGATCTTCGACATTGCCCCCAATGTCCTCCACCTGCTGGGCCAGTCGATTCCCGAGCACATGGACGGGCGCCTTCGGCAGGATCTCTTTGCGGAACCCGCGCGGAGAGATCCGCAATACGAACCGGTTCTGGACAGCATGGACCGGCGGGAGGGGATTACCTCCGAGGAAGAGAAGGAACTCGAGGAGCGTCTCAAGGGGCTGGGCTACCTCTAGGGAACGGGAAAGGCATGGTGTTCGCCTTCAGGAACTCTTCCGTCTTCGTGGTCGCGCTGATTGCCTGCGTGGGATATGCCGGATGCGGCGGAGAGTCGCCCCCGCACCACCACGCGCCCGCACCGGCGGAAGACCGCGCAGTGGTGGACGCGAAGCACGCGGAACTTCTGGCGATTGCGGACGCGATCTTCGCAAGCGACGAGCAGTACTACGGGCAGGCTCCGCTCGCGGCGCTGATTGCGGCGGACACGACGGGCATGACTCCGGAGAGCCTCGCGCGCCACGATTTTTCTCTTGGCGGGGAAAGCTACAAGGACGGAGATGTCCGGACGGCGGAAGAAGCGTTTCTGCGCTGCTTTGAGCGAACCGGGAGTCACCTTGCGCTCTTCATGGCGGGGCTGGCGCAACTTCGCTCCGGTGTGGATACGAACTGCATCATGATGGCACCGCCCGAGGCGTGTATCTTCCCGCTGGTTGAGAGCGCGTACTACATGGACAGGACCGGCGCTCTCCGGGCGGTGGAGAGCTTCCGCGCGGTGTTGGACTCCGGTGCGCAGATTCCCGGCTATATGATGAAGGCGCGCTTCTTCCTGAATCTCTCCCACATGGTCGTGGGCCAGTACCCCGACAGCGTGTCGTCCGCGTACCTTCTCGCGCCGGAGCTGTTTGCGTCTCCGCGCGACCCGGGCCGGTTTCGGAATGTGGCTCCGTCGGTGGGGATGAACACGCTCAACCACGCCGGTGGCATTGCCATGGAGGACTTCGACGGAGACGGGTTCCTCGATATCTTCACCACCAGTTCCTGGCTTGACGAACCCGCCCGCTACTTCCGGAACAATGGTGACGGCACATTCTCCGACCGGAGCGAGGAAGCCGGGCTTGCCGGGCAGGTCGGCGGGTTGAATCTGGTTCACGCGGACTACGACGGCGACGGACACGAGGATGTGCTGATTCTCCGCGGCGGCTGGCTGATGGAGTGGGGGCGGCAACCGCGTTCGCTTCTCCGCAACGACGGGACGGGCGTCTTCACGGATGTGACGCGGGAGGCGGGCCTCGGAGGTGCGGACTACCCCAGCCAGACTGCCGCATTTGCGGACTACGACCTCGACGGGGATCTGGATCTCTACATCGGCAACGAAGCGGATGACACAGGGAAGCGGCACTACCCGTCCCAGCTCTTTCGGAACCAGGGTGACGGGTCGTTCACCGATGTGGCAAAGAGCGCAGGCGTGGAGAACTTCCGGTTCGCCAAGGGTGTGGCGTGGGGAGACTTCGACGGGGATCGGGATCCCGACCTTTTCGTGTCAAACCACATGGGCGACAACCGGCTCTATCGAAACAACGGCGACGGATCGTTTGATGACATTGCGTCCGAAGCGGGAGTTCTCGGGCCGACGAACAGCTTCCCCGCGTGGTTCTGGGACTACGACAATGACGGACTGCTGGACCTGTTCGTCGCGAGTTACGGCGGCGGGGGGAACCGCGTCTTCCGGAGCTACCTGCGGCCCGGCCTGGGCCTCGGCGAGAACGGACTCTACCGGAACAACGGGGATGGATCGTTCACCAATCGCGGGAAGGAAGCCGGGCTGATGACGCTGACGCTGACGATGGGAGCGAACTTCGGCGACATCGACAACGACGGCTATCCTGACTTCTATCTCGGGACGGGAACTCCCGCCTTCGATTCCATCATGCCGAATGTCCTGTACTGGAATGACGGGAGGGGCGGGTTCACCGACGCAACCGAAGCGGCCGGGATGGGCAATCTGCAGAAGGGACACGGGATTGCGTTCGGCGACATCGACAACGACGGCGATCAGGATGTGTTTGCGCAGGTGGGCGGGTTCTATCGCTTCGATCCCTTCTTCAACTGTCTCTTTGTGAACCCGGGGCATGATCATCACTGGATTACCGTGCGCCTCACCGGAGTGAAGTCGAACCGGTCGGGCGTGGGGTCGCGGATCTCGGTGACGGTCCGGGATGAGGGAGTGCTCCGGGAGATCCATCAGTGGATCGGCCCCACGGGGAGCTTCGGTTCGTCGAGCAGGCAGGCGGAGATCGGCTTGGGGAGCGCGGCGGAGATCGTGCGACTCTCGGTGTACTGGCCGGCCAGCGATACCACGCAGGACTTTGCGAGTGTGCCGATGGATCGCGTTTACCGCGTCACCGAGTTCTCCGATGAACTGAAGCGCGTGGAGAATCGGCCATTCGGGCTTTGACCGGTCGGGCAAGCCGGATCCCGGCATTCCCCGAGGCCGTTCCGCTCGACGGAAACCGACACGCAGGTTCGGCGGGGGGGCGGGCCGGTAGGCGCGCTACCTGCGGTCCACTGCCCGGGGTATACTGTCCGCCCTCTCCCCGAGGGAGGTTTGCTTCATGAATCAGAGGTTTCTTCGCTCCCCCACCCGGTGCGGACGGGGGTTCGCTCTTGCCGTGTGCCTTCTGGCGGCGCCGCTTGCCAAAGGGGTGCAGGGCGCGACCGGCGCAGGTCCGGACGGCGCATTTTCCTGCGGGGGAACTCCGCCGGGGGGCGGGTCCTGGATCCGTGCCGTCCCCGGGGCGCCCGCGCCGGAACCGGGCCTCGTGGGGGAATCGGCCCGGGATCTGGACTATGCGCGGTGGCTTGGAGTGGTGGTCCCGCCCGACAGCGTCTCCCCGGAGATCGCGTTCACAGTGGAGACGGGAACCGTGGGGTTGGTGCTGCGTGCCGCCGCCCGGGACACGACTTCGCTGGAGTTGTTCCCCGAACTACTCGGCCCGTCGGGGGAACTCCTCTCGTGCGCGCATTGCGATTCTCTTCCCGTGGTGGGCGAAGCGACGGCCGGGAGAGGCACCACGCAGATGCCCAGCACCGATCGCCCCGGATGGGAGTTGCAGCCGGGGGAGTATTCGTTCCGGGTTCGCTCGACCAGCCCTCGGCACCTGGACCCGCCGCCGGTTCTCGTGGATGTTACGGCCACATTCCGGTCTGACGCCGGGCTCACGGTGGAGCACCGCCTGAACCTGAACTTCATCTATCTGCCGGGGCTCGCGCTCACTGCCGCGACAGCTTCCGTGTCGGCGGAACTGGATACGGTACTCGAACGGACGGACTTGCTGCTCAGGGCGGCGGGCATTCGTCTCGGGGAAGTGACGCACACGGATCTCGACCGACCGGAGTTCACGAACATCGGCGACTGGACCGAGGCGGGGAGGATGTTCCGATCATCGGTCGGTCTGGGCCGCCCGCGCGCGCTGAATGTCTTCTGGGTGGGACACTTCGAGGGGATCCTCCAGTATGCGGCCGGGATTTCCGGCGGGATTCCGGGTGCGGCGCTCAACGGAACCACGGAGTCCGGGATCGCCATTCGGGAAGCGGCCACCTGGCCGTGCTGCCTGCCGGTCTACGCCGCCTTCTTCGGGCATGAGATCGGCCACTATCTCGGGCTGTACCACACCTCCGAGGCGGACCTGGAGGACTGGGACCCGCTTTCCGACACTCCGCCCTGCACGGAAGGGATGCTCTGGGACTGTCCCGACTACACGAATGTGATGTTCCCGCTGATCAACGAGACCCACACGAACTGGTCGCCCGCGCAGGTCGGGATTCTCGGAACCCACCCGACCGTGCGGACCGTGGTGGTTCCGGGCCCCCGCGCGCTGAAGAAAGAGGGGGCGGAAGGCGTCGCGGGGATCGCTCGCCCGAACCCGTTTCGGGAGACCGTGCGGATTCACGGGGTGGGCGCGGAAGGCGGACAGATTGTAGATGTGGCGGGCCGCCGGGTGGCTCGTCTCTCCGCGACAGGCGGGGACGCTGTGTGGAATGGGCACGACGGCAGCGGGCGGCGCGTTCCCGCGGGTGTCTACTTCTTCAAAGGCCGCACGGCGGACGGAGAGGTTCGGACCGTTCGCCTGATTCGAACCGACTAGACCAGGCAGAGGAGGAAAGTGTGACAGCAAACATTCGCGTGGGAAGCCGCATGACGGCGATCGCTCTCCTGGGGTTCCTTGCCGTCGGGTGCTCATCCGGCGAGGATGGTCGGCATCCTGCGGCAAAGCCCGGCGAACGCGCCCGGCGTGCCGGAGGGTCTGCGGTTCGAGAGATGCCGGCCGTTCAACTCGTCGAGAAGACCTACTACCCCAGGCCGGAACGGGACGAGTTCATTGAGGTGATTGACCTCGATCGCGTCGGGAGGACATTTGTGCTCCTTCTGCGCCTGCGTCTGGAGAGTCCGCGCGAAGGCCCCTGGACGGCCCGGTTTGTGAATGCGGAAGCGGGTGTCGAGCATGTCGTGCCGGGACTGCGCGTCGATGTGGCCACCGGTGGGCTGACCTTCCTCTGCCGGACCGGCCGTTTCCCTCCCGGAGACTGGAACCTCTCGCTGGAGGCGCAGGAGGGCGCGGAAGTGAGCGGCCCGACGCGCCAGGGATTCCGCTTCCGGGTCGACTAGCCGGAACCACGCTTCCCGCCGGGCTCCATTGCGGCTTCGCCCGCCCGATCGGGTGGGCCCGGCGGGGAGGCGGCGCCGCCTCCCCAGCCTCGGATCCGTGCGCTACCCCCCAAACCCCGGGGGAGCATAGGCGGCGTCCCGGATGGTCGACAGCACCGTTCCCACGGTAGCGCGGTCTCCCTGGATTCCGCCGTCGATCCGCAGATCAACCGGTGGATCTCCCTTCAGGAAGATGGCGTCGTGCGGATCTTCCAACCCGTACGCCATCTTGAGGTCCAGCGTCGCCACGATCTTCCCCGTGGCGGAGTCTCTGCCGCGCACGGTCTGGTGAACGCCGACCACGCGTCCCTTCGGGATGCGGTTGCGCCCGGTTCCCACGGCCTTCCCGGCGATGATCGGGCGCAGGAGTTCCGCGTCCGCCTTCATGGTCTGCGGAGGAAGGCGCAAGTGGCGCAGCACAAAGAGCAGCGAATCCAGGCAACCCACATGGCCGATCGTGCCCGCCCGCTTTCGCGCGCGGAACTCCTCCACCGTGATGCCGGCCCCGGTCTTCAACTGGAGGGCGCGTCGGCGCTTTGCGGTGTCCACATGGCGCGTGATCCGGACCGAATCCAATCTCACGCAGACCGATGACAGGACTTCGGGGAGGAAGTCCATCACGAAGCCGGGGTTGACCCCCGCGGAGAGGACAGAGACCCCCGCCTTTCGGCACGCACGATCGAGCGCATGCGCCTCCTTCGGCCATCGATCCGGTGCGGCCACCATTTCTTCGCAGGTGGAGACCACGCTGACGCCCTGCTTCACCAGTTCCAGGACCTGCGGATACGCTTCAGGAAAGCGGGATGTGGCCATGTGAACCGCCAGCGTCGGGCGGCGGCGACCGAGCGCCTTGATCTGTGCGGGCAGGTTCTTGTGAACGCGAAGACGCGCCCGGCTCTTGTCCCGGATCAGTTCGCCGACGCTCTTCCCCGCGAACTTCGGAGCCGGGTCCACGGCTCCCATGAGTTCCATGTCCGGTTGTCCCGCGATCTCTTTCGCGACGGCGCGTCCGATTGGACCCAGCCCCAGCACGATGACCGGCAGCGGCTTGAGTTTCATTCCCTTCCTCCCGGGTTGAGTTCCGGACGAAGGTGCGTCTGCGGGCGTGGGAAGTCCACGCCTTTTCAAGGCCGCTGCGCCTTCCCGCAAGCGCGTGATAGAGCGTGCCGATCGACTTCCAGTCCCGCTTCTGCGCTTCTGCCGGGCGGGTGACGCGGGCGCGGGTGGTCGTCTGGTAGAGCGGGACGACCGCCGCCGACCCTAAGGGAACCGCCTGACCCACCATGGCCGGGAAGCGGAGCTTGCGGAGCGACTCCTCCTTCGGGAAGCACGCCTTGACCGACCGCACCGCCCGGTGCCCGAGGACGACGATGAGCGGCGGGCGGGCTGCCTCCACCAACCGACGGACATGGGACGCGCAGGCACGAACACAAGCGGCAGGCGGAACCACGGCCTCCAGTTCCCGGGAAGCCGGTCGGCACAGCATGGCGGACGCCATCAGGATTCGCGTCCGGGGGATCCGCGCATCTTCCAGGAGGTTTCGGAGGAAGCGCGTTCCCGGGTCCGGGCCTCCCGTTCCGAGGCGGCCGTCCCTTTCCAGAAGCCGCCTGGGCGGGCGTTCCCCCAGGATGAGAAGTTCCGGCTGTTCGGCGGGTCGCTCGAAGCGGACGGGAAGTGTCTTTTCCGGGCCGTAGCACCGCTCACAGAATGCGATGTCCGACTCCAGCCGGGCCAGGACCCGGCCGCGCTTCACCATTCCCACGGGCAATCTTCTTCTCCTTCCTCCTCGTTCTCCGCGGCTTCTTCCTCGATCCATGGTTCTCCGGTGTCCTCCCAGGGAGGGATGCGTCGCCCGCCTGCAAGGTCCAGATTGCGGGCGATCCAGCGGTCGAGCGTGGCGGCATGGAGAATGAGCGCGCGCGGGTCCCCTCCCGGGGGGCGTTTCGGAGGGCGAACGCCCAGGTCCCGAAGAGCCCGACGCCGGACTCGGCAGAGGCGGTCCAGTGTGGTCGGCCCGTCGGGACCCGGCCCGGGCCGGAACAAGTGGCCGGGACGCGGGGGGCGTGGAGGGGGAGGTCGGCGGTCCTGCGGGAACATCATGGGCGACTCCTCGACCGGGAAGAAGTGGCAACACGGGTTGCGCCGGGTGCGTCACCTCCGGTTGGGAGCGGAGCCCGGAGCGTGGCGTGCACGGCGTTCTCCGCCCTTGCGGGAGGCGGGAGCCGGGTGCAGAGCAAGGCGCGTGCCGGTGTCGGTTCCGCGGACATCGTGGCGTGGGGGAGAGGCGCGGGTGGCGGTCAGCTTGCGGAGAGCACCATTTCCACGCGGTAGAGGAAGTCCTCGTCGAGCCGGATTCCGGAGGCGGCCACATTTTCGCGCACCTGCTCCGGTGTCGTCGCGCCGATGATCGCGGCCGCGACGCAGTCGTCCCTCAGAACCCACGCCAGCGCCAACTGCACCAGCGACAGCCCGGCCTCCGCCGCGAGCTTCGCGAGGCGATCCACCTGCTCATGGTTTGCGGGAGTCATCCTCGGGCGAAGGAACTGCCCGGCCTTCTCGTCGGCCGCGCGCGACCCTTCGGGAAGTTTCCCGCCCGCATACTTCCCCGTCAGGAGGCCCTGCGAGAGCGGGCAGTACACCACCTGCCCGACCCCCTCTCTGCGGCAGAGCGGGAGAACATCCTCCTCGATGGATCGCTGCAGCATATTATAGGGCGGCTGGTTGGAGACGGGCGGCGCGGCGCCGGTGTGTCGTGCAATCTCCACGGCTTCGGCGATCTGCGCAGCGGACCAGAGCGACACCCCCCAGTAGAGGATTTTCCCTGAGGTAACCAGGTCGTCCATGGCGCGCACCGTCTCCGAGACGGGCGTATCCGGGTCGAAGCGGTGACACTGGTAGAGGTCGATGTAGTCGGTGCGAAGCCTGCGAAGGCTGGCATGGACCGATTCGAAGAGGTGCTTTCGAGAGAGTCCGCGGTCGTTGGGATTCTCCGACATCGGGAAGAACGCCTTCGTCGCCAGCACCAGGTCGCTGCGCTGGTAGTCCGCGAGCATCCTCCCCAGAAGTTCCTCGGCGGCGCCGTGGTTGTAGACATCCGCCGTGTCGAGAAAGATCACACCCGATTCGATGGCTTCCCGAATGCACGCCTGCGCGGTGGAGTCGGCCACGGAAGCGCCATAGGTGAGCCAGCTGCCGAGCGCAATCTCGCTTACGCGCAGACCCGACGCGCCGACGCGCCGGTAGCCCATGAGGTTGGAAGTGCCGGTCGGGGGGGAGTTCACGGAATACCTCCAGTTGGCCGGGGTGCCGGTCCGGGGATCGTGGCACATTTTCCGAATCGGAGACCACAGGTTTTCACCCACGCGGCGCACCGTTCGGGTATCCTGACCCACCTTATGGAATCGACTCCCGCGACCAGCCCGGATCTCACGGACCTCACCGTCGGCCACGCCGTGCCTGGTGGTGCGTGCCTTGCGCGCGTCAGCGGGAGGGTCGTGCTGGTCAGCGGGGCTCTTCCGGGCGAACGCGTTCGCGCCCGTGTCACGCGGGAGGGGAAGTCGCTCGCCGAGGCCGTCGCGGTGGAGATCGTCGAACCCCACGCCGGGCGGCGCGAAGCCCCCTGCCCGCACGCGTCCGCTTGCGGAGGCTGCGACTTCCAGCACGCGGAACCGTCTCTTCAGGCGGAGATGAAGCGATCGATCATCGGCGACGCATACCGGCGTATCGCACAGATGGATGTCGGGGAACTGCTCGAAGGGCCGGACCCGCTCGCGCAGGAGACGGGGACGCGCAACCGGATCCGACTCACCTATGACCCGATGGGGCACCCCGGACTCTTCCGGCGCGGCACGCACGAAGTCGTCCCGCTGGACGCGTGCCCGCTGCTGGAGATGCCCGCTGGCGAAGACCTCTTCGCGTGGGCCCGGCTTGCGCCACCGTGGCACCGTGTTTCGCTCCGCATGGACTCGCGGGACGGGGGGGTGGTGCTCTTCGAGTCCCCGCAGGGCGCGTCCGACAAGGCCCGCCGCCGTCTGGAGCGGTTGACGAAGGGCATGGAGCGCTCGCCCGCCGTGCGTGGCGTTCTCGCCGATCGGCGCCCGCTGGGTGGTGACCGCGAACTTCGGTTCCGCGTGGGGGGGCGGGAGTTTCGTGCCGACGCCACCTCGTTCTTTCAGGGAAGTCTCCAGGGAGCGGAGCAACTGGCCCGGGAGGTGGCGCGCGCTCTCGGAGAGGATCGCGATGGAGTCCTCATGGATCTGTACGCGGGGGTCGGGCTGCTTTCGGTGCTGTGCGGGCAGGGATTTGATCGCGTGGTGGCGACGGACACGGACCGGCGTGCGCTCCGGTTCCTCCGGGGGAACCTGCGTCGTGCGGGCGTGCGTGCGGAGACGCGGTCGGAGACGGCGGCGCGGACGCTCACTTCGGAGCCGTCCTCCCCGAGCGAGACCATTGTGATCGACCCCCCGAGAGCCGGACTGGATCGCGAGACCCGCGCCGCGCTGATAAAGCGTGCCCCGCGCCGGATCGTCTCCGTGTCCTGCGACCCCGCGACCGGCGCCCGCGACACCAAAGCGCTGATCGACGCGGGCTGGCGGCTGGAGAGCCTGCGCGCGATCGATCTCTTCCCGGTGACCGCACATGTGGAGACGGTGGCTCTCTTCGTGCGCTAGCGGCGCGCCGTTCATTGCACTCGGCCGCCTGGCGAAAGAGAGAGCCGGAAGACCCCTTGCCGATATGTACAGAAGGATGTACACTCCTGTACACAAGGAGGGGCATATGAAAACCGTGACATTCACGGAGTTTCGAAAGAACGCGTCGGGTCTCTTCTCCGATGTAGAGCGCGGAGAGGTGTTCCTTGTCATCCGGCACGGCAAGCCCATCGCCGAGGTGTCTCCCGTTCGCTCTTCCGACTCCCTGCCGGCCTGGAAGCAGGCTGCCCTGCGCCTCGCGGTCAGGGGAGGGGCGCTGTCGGCAGCGATTCTGGGAGAGCGTACCGATGAAGATCTTCTTTGACTCCTCGGCCTTCGCAAAGCGTTATGTGGATGAGAAGGGGAGCGACAAGGTGGAGCGGTTGTGCGGAAAGGCCTCCGCGCTGGCGCTGTCGGTCATCAGTCCTCCGGAGATTGTCTCCGCGCTGAATCGCCGTCTGCGCGAAGGCTCTCTGTCGCGCAGCCAGTACCGGGACGCAAAGGCCCGGTTGTCGCTGGAAGTGGCCGACGCCACGATTGTGAACCTGCTTCCTGCCGTTGTGGCGGATGCGATCCGGATTCTGGAGACGAATCCAGTTCGGGCAATGGACGCTCTCCATGTGGCCTGCGCTCTCCAGTGGGACACGGAGCTGTTCGTCTCGTCAGACTCACGGCAGTTGAAGGCGGCCAGGAAAGCCAAGCTGCGGACCAGACAGGTCTGAGGCGGCAGGTGGCTCTCTTCGTGCGCTGGCGGCGCGTTGCTACGCGCCCGCCAGTCGGGCCTCGCACCAGATGCTGAGCAGGCGCGTTGCGCGGTCCGCTTCGCGGAAGACGGGGATGCCGCCCGCGCGAAGAACCCGCGCCATGGGGTCAAACAGTTCGCCGGAGTCCACCACCGCAACCCACGGCTTCTCCGACGCTCTCGCCAGTTCCACCAGCCGGGATGCGGCTGAATCCGCGCGAGCCACATCTTCGTTGTGGCCTTCTCCGGCGGCCAGCGTGTTGAGCGCGGGCGTCAGCGGTACGCAACTGATGACGCCAGCGTCCACCTGTGGATCCGCCATCAGAATGCGCGTGGCTTCCGCGTAGGCTTCATCACCCGTCATGGGGGTCAGGTCCAGCGGGTTGTGGATGTCCACGAGCCCTGAAACTCCCGTGGCGTCGAGGAGTGCGGCGAGCTGTGCGCAGGTGTCTTTGCTGAGTTCGGCCATCTCCAGCGTATGGAGATTGTCCCCGATGGCGACGCACTCGAACCCCGCGTTGGTCAGCGCCGCGATGCGCCGCCCGCCAGGGGTCTTTCCGTGGAACAGCGTGAAGAGCTCCAGCAACATCTCGAAGTCCGCCAGCGTCTCCGCCGACACGATGCCCGCTCCGTCCGCAAGTTCCCGTGTGACGACCGCGTCTCCCGCGATGGACGCGGTATGGCTGGCCGATGCCAGCGCGCCGGCCGCCGTCCTTCCCGCACGGTAGAGAAGGACTGTCCGGCCCGAGGCCGTGATCTCCGCCGCGGCCCGCAGGAACTTCCGCCCGTCCATCGGCGCGAACCCTTCCACATACACCGCGAAGAGTTCCACCTGTGGATCCTCCGCGAGGTAGGCCACATGATCTCCGATGGTGAGGTCCGTCTGGTTTCCGACCGAAACCGTATAGCGGGGCCGGACCGAAGGAAGACGGCTGGCCCGAGCCACCGCGAACGCGCCGCTTTGCGAAACCACGGCGACCGGTGCGGGGGGAATGTCCGGCGCGGGGAGTTTGTGCGGCGGCAGGAAGATGGTGTCGTAGCGGCCGGGCGCGGAGCGGATGCCGATGCAGTTGCCGCCGTTGACGACCGGCCCGCCCCAGTCGGTCTTGCGGGACGCCGCGAGTTCCGCACGAAGCGTACGAGCGGCTTCCGCGCCGCTCTGCGTTTCCTCCAGCCCCCCCGGAATGACGATGACGCTCTCCGCGCGTTCCCCGCTGAGGATGGCGGACATGGCGTCCGGAACCTGCGCCGCGGCAATGGCCAGCACCACGAGGTCCACGCGTTCCGGCAGCGATTCCAGATTCGGCACGCATCGGCACCCGTCGATATGGTCCGCGCCCGGCTTGACGATCGTGATGCCGTCAGGGTCGAAGCCATCGCGCAGGAGATTGCGCAGGATGATGCGCCCGGGGTTCATGCGCTGCGACACGCCGACCACCGCCACGCTCTTCGGCGCGAAGAGATGGGCGAGCTTGTGAAGCGGCCGCGGCGCCGTGGTCGGGCGGGGGGCGGACTTCGCCGGTCTGACGAGCACATCCAGCGCCTGAAACCCGCCCGCGGTCACGACCAGCGGGTTGATTTCCAACTCGCCCAGAAGGTCCGGCATGTAGTCCTCGGCAAGGCCCATGAACTTCCGCAGGAGATCGCGCATTCTCGGGAGCGAGAGGAAAGCCTCGCCGCCGCGCTGGCCTTCGGTGAGGAGCGCCCCCACGGCGGTCGAGTGGATGGCGCGCTCGATGGCTTCGTCCGAGCTGATCCCGGGCGAAACGATGGCGACTTCCCGACCCGGACGAAGATGCCGCGAATAGAAGTTGGCGTGAATCCCCCCTGCCGCGAGCGTGACCACCGGGCCGAAATCCTCTGTCCAGCGCAGGTTCACCAGGAGTTCCCGGCCGAGCATGCGCTCGTGGGCGACATGCCGAACGAGAAGGAGCCCGCTGAGGGGCCTTCCCGCGACGCGCTCCACCATTTCCGTGGCCGCCTTGCGGACATCGCGAAGCCGCTTCCGGACGATGGCCACCCCGCCCACCTCGGTCTTGTGGAGGATTTCGGGGGAGATTATCTTCAGCACCACTCGATCTCCCGGAAGATCGTTCAGAAGCGTCTGGCGGATGTCGGCGGGAGAGGGGACGATGAAGTGCGTCGGCACGGGAATCCCGAGCGAGGAAAGGAGCGCCATTCCCTCGTGCTCCGGGAGAGTGGCGACCCCGCTGTCGCGGGCGGTGCGCAGAAGTTCGGCGGCGGTGGGAGCCGGGAGAGACAAGACGCTCCTCCTTTCACACGCCACGATACTCGGTGACGGCCGTAGAACAAGGGAGGCGGCATGGGCGAAGCAGTGAGCGCGGCCGACAGTGCGCGGTCGTGGCGGCGAATCGCGCTGCATCTGTCGTGGATTCTGCCCGGCGCGATCTACGGGATGACGGCTGCGCGCGATGTCGCGCTGGTGGACTCGGGCGAACTGGTGCTGGCGGCTTCCGGCCCGGGTGTGGCGCACGCGCCCGGCTTTCCGGTCTGGGTCATGCTCGGGTGGATCGCGTCCCGGATTCCGGGCAGCGAGATCGTCCATGTCAACTTCCTGTCGGCTCTGGCAGGCACGGTGACGGTTCATCTCGTATACCGTCTCGCACGGCACTGGCTCACCGCCCGGGATGGCCGCATGCCCGGGCCCGCCGCGTCGGAGTTCGCGCCGCTCTCCGGGGCCATGCTGGCGGCGTTCGCCTTCCCGATCTGGGGGTTCGCCGGGTTCGCGGAGGTCTATACGGTGACCTCGGCGCTTCTTGTCGGGGCGCTGCTCGCCACTTCCCACTGGCGTGAGGCGCCGTCCGACGGGCGTCTTCTGACGGCGGGCGTACTCTGGGGACTCGCGGCGTCCTGCCACCACATCACGGCCGGACTGGCCCTTCCCGCCATGATCTGGCTGGTGGCTTCCCGGCGCGGTCGCGACATGAACCGCTGGCGGAATGTCGGTGTCGCGGCGGTTGCGGCCACGGCGGTCGGACTTTTCTGCTACGGGTCGATCCTCGTCATCGGTCGCACCGATCCGTGGATGAACTGGGGTGGCGTGAAAGACCTGGAGCGCCTCTTCTGGCATGTGACAGGGAAGCAGTACCGCGTCAACCTGCTCACCTTCCGCCCGGAGGGGTTGCTGCTGGAAGCGAAGCGGCTGTCGTGGCTGGCGCTTGTCGCATGGACGCCGCCGGGGATCGTGCTGGCGGTCCGCGGCTGGCGACGGATTGCGAAGACGCGCCCTCCCGAAGCGATCGCACTGGCTCTGCTTGCGGGGCTGGGGCTGGTCTTCGCGTTCTGCTACGAGATCGCGGAGGACAAGGAGGCGTACTACGCCACGGCGACCTGGGCGATCGGCCTTGCGTTCGCGGCGGGTCTTCTGGAACTGATGGCGCGGAAGGATGTGCGCTCCCGGCGTTTCGGGATTGCGCTGGCCGTGGTGGTGCCGCTTGCGGTCGCCGGGATGACGGTGAGGGCGGCTGATCGCCATGCGGATGGCCGGGCGCGCGCCTTCGTGGAGGATGTCGCCGGGGCGGCAGGCCCGGACGGGATCCTCCTGACACAGGAGTGGCAGTTCTATTCGCCGTGGCTGGCGCTTCACCATCTGGAGGGGTTTCGGCCCGACTTGCGCGTGGTCGATGTCAACCTCGTGCGGCGTTCGTGGTATCTGGACTACCTTCGCCGCGAGATGCCGGAAGTCATGGAGTGCGCGGCCGTCGAGGAGGCGGCCTTTCGAGAGCAACTGGACCTCTTCGAGCGGGACCGCCCGTACGACCCCGCGACGATTCAAGCGTCCTTTCTGGCATTCCTGAATGCGCTGGTCCGGGCGGGGGAGGACACCGGGGGGGACGCATTCGTGATGGCCCCGGTGGAGGAGGGGGTGGCGGCCGATCGCTACTGGATGCCGCAAGGGTTGGTGTATCGGCTCTTCCGCGACATGGACGACCCGCCGCCACTCCGTGAGGTGCCCATTCGCGAAGAGCGACGCTGGATCTACGACCGGTGGGATCTTGCCGGAGCGAAGGTCCATGCGGCATATCGCGATGCCCTGGTGGCGGCGGCAAAATGGGAGGCAAGTCGCGGCGAACAGGATTCCGCGAGGCGTCTGCGCGATCGTGCGGAGGCCATGGCCCGGGTTCGGATGCCGGTTCCGGCGGAAGGGCTGTAGCCTAGTCCCGGCCGAGGAGCGTCAGTTTCACCGTGGTGTTCCGGTGGCCGGCGCGGATCTTCGCGAAGTAGAGGCCTGCGGGAAGGGTTCGTCCCCGCGCGTTCCGGCCGTCCCAGCGGATGGCGTGCGCGCCCGCCTCTCCCGCATCCGCGCGAAGCGTTCGCACCTCGCGCCCGGCGATGTCGTACAACGTGATGCGCGCTTCGACTCCGGCCTTGCGCGTGAAGCGAATCACGGTCTCCCGCGCGAAGGGATTCGGGGTGGCCGCCGCGACTCCGTCCGCCGCGACACGCTCTGCCGCGCCGGTCTGCGCGCCGCCCGCGACCAGCGGGGCGGATGAGACGAGGGCGTAGTCCTGGAGTCCGCCATCGAGCGAACTCTTGTGGGAAACGCGCAGTGCGTAGTCTCCGGCGGAAAGTCCGGGCGCAAAGACCTGTTCCACATTGTCGACGGTGTTGTCCCCGGTGGAGGCTGGCGCGGCGGGGTCCGCGGGATCCAGAATCCACGGGCTGGCCAGCAGCGCTCCGGAAGTCGTCTCCAACGCCAGGTCCAGGTCGTTCACGAGCATTGCGTCCGGCGGGTCCAGCGCGTTGGCCACGGGTGTCCCGGGAGGATCCGTCCAGACGATCGTGGCGCGGAAGTCGGCAGCCGCCGCGAGCGTGAACGAGTAGAGGTCTTCCGCGCCGTCGGCAAGCGACGCGTGGACGATTCTGCTCTCGCCGCCGGACGAGGCATCTTCGGTGATCAGGTCCGCGGCGCTGCGCGTATTCATGAGCCCCCATCCGTGGGCGTAGTCGGGACCGGGATCGGCTCCCGCTTCGTCGGCCGAGTGGATCAGGAGCGCCTTGATCGCCGCCGCTGTGGGGAGGAGTGCTGCATGCGTATCCGCATAATGCCGCACGAGCAGGTTGGCGGAACCCGCCGCATTGGGAGAACTCATCGAGGTGCCGGTCTTCGTGCCGTAAGCGCTGTCGCCCGAGGAGAGACAGGAGTAGAGGCTGTTCCCGTTGGCCACAAGGTCCGGCTTGATGCGCCCGTCGTCGGTCGGACCCCACCCGGAGAACGAAGTCATCGAGACATCGGGCGGCACGGTGTACCCGCCCGGAATGTCGTCAACCGCCCCCACGGTGAGGATGTTCTTGGCGGTGCCCTTCGTCGGGAGGCAGTCATAGCCGTCCGCGCCGCCGTCGGGATCCCGCGTGTCGTTGCTGGTGACCCAGCTCCCTCCGCTCCAGACATAGTGCGTGCCGCCTGCCCCCGGTCCGTCGTCGTTCCGGTCATTCCCGGCGGACTTGCAGATGAGGTAGTAAGGCGCATCGAAGGCGATCTCATCCCAAAGAACGGAGGAAGACGAATAGAACCCGAACGACCAGTCCTCCACAGGATCGATCGCCGGATCCCCGTACCAGTACCAGTTTCCGCCGCTGGACCTCCAACCGGTGGCGTATCCGTACGAGTGATTCGAGACATTCATGCCCGCCGCGGCGGCCGTCGCCATCTCCGGCTCGTCGTAGGACCAGTCGTGTGCGGACAGGACGCCTTCCCAGGACATTCCCTGTGCGTCGGGATCGAGCCCGGTGCCGATCAGCGTCCCGGCGACATGGGTCGCGTGCGAAGAGAGGCCGGATGGCGAGTCGATCTGCGTGACCCGGCCGGTGAGTTCATCGTGTGTGGTCCGGACGCCTCCGCCGTCCCAGATACCGAGTCCCCCGAAAGGGGTCGTGGAACCGGTGAGGGCCAGCCCTGCCGAGCCGCCCGGCCATACGTCCACGGTGGAGAGGGTTCGGGCGGCGTCGAGGTTGTGGGCTTCATGAAAGACAGGTCTTCCATGGAGCACAAACATCAGTTCCACATCGGGGTCCGCATTGAGCGCCGCCTGCGCCGGGCTGTCTCCCGCGAGGAGTTGGTGGTAGAGGGGCGTCTGGCGCGCTTCCCATTCGGCCCGCGTGCGCTCGGCAAGCGCGAGGAGTTCCGCAACCCGCGTCACCGGTTCGGCCCGGGCCGAACCCACGGGCATCATCGAGAGCGAGAAGAGCAACCCGGCGACGGCGGCGGTGACATTGCGACCATGACCCGACATAGTGCTCCTCCAGCGTTATCGAATGCGAACGGCCTTGCGGGTTCTCAGTTCCCCGGCGGACATGAGCTGCGCGAAGTAGACTCCCGGAGACACCGGAGTTCCCGTCTCCGTCGTCCCGTCCCATTGGGCGTTCACGCTGCCCCCCGGCACCGGACCGTCGTGCAGAACGCGAACGAGCCGCCCGGCCACATCGACCAGCGAAAGACGGGCCCACGCGTTCGCGTCGGGTACGGAGAACGAGAACGAAACCGCGCCCCGAGACGGGTTCGGACTCGGCGGCGAGAGTCGGATCACCGCATTGGCGGCAGGCGTGAGTTCCTCAGTGGTCACGGTCCCGTCGGCCAGGGTGGAGATGTCCGCACGAAAGGCCGACCGCCCGTGCGTTCCGGCCAGAAGCGTACGGGACGCGGGGTGCAGGTCGATATCCGTCACCACCGAAAGCGGCAGCCCCGTCCCGACCTTGAGCCAGACGCCGCCGAGGTCCGGCGTCCAGTACACGCCGACATCCGTGGCCACGAAAAGCCGCGTCGGGAAGTCGGGGTCCGGGAGGATGTCGTTCACGGGCGCTTCGGGGAGGTTGCCGGTGATGTCGGTCCAGGTGGCGCCGTAATCCGCCGTGCGATGAACATGCGGAAGGAACACATCTTCGCGGTAACCCGAATGCGTGACATACGCGATGGCGGGACTGGCGGGATCCATGGCGACCGCGGTGACATATCGCACGGGAAGTCCCGCGCTGATGTTCGTCCAGCTGTTCCCGCTGTCGGTCGTCACATGGACATTCCCGTCGTCGGATCCGGTGTAGACAGTACTCGGCCCACCGACGATTCCGAGGACATCCAGTGTCGTCAGCGTGCCGAAGGTCAGATTGCCGCTCCCCGGACCGCCGGTCAGGTCCGGGGAGACTGGCGTCCAGTTGTTCCCGCTGTCCAGCGTGCGGTAGACGCGATGCGATCCATAGTAGAGCGAGTTGGGGTTGGACGGGTCCATCACGAAGGGCGTGTGCCAGTTCATGCGGTCGTTGTAGTCGATCCCGTTGCCCGCCCAGGAGAAGCTGGCGCCGGTGTCTGTCGAGCGGTAAAGGTATCCCCACTGATACTCGGCGAAGATCTCCGCGGAGTTCGTCGGATTCACAACGCAGGTGAAGCCGTCCCCTCCGAGGATGTGATCCCAGTCGTCCGTGTTGCCGGTCAGCGTGCGCTGCGTTCCGTTGTCCTGAGTGCCCCCGTACACACGATGAGGCAGCGACGGATCCAGCGTCACCGCGTAGAACTGGGAGATGGGGAGGTCGTACTTCTTCGTCCAGAAACTCCCGGACCGCGGCCCGACATAGATGCCGCCATCGTTTCCGGAGACGAGATCGACCTGTCCGTTCCCGTCGAAGTCGGCGAACACCAGGTCGTGCATGTCCACATGCTGGGAGCCGGTGATCTCGCTCCAGGTGATACCCCCGTCGGTCGAGCGGTAGAGTCCGACCCCCAGGGCGTACACGCGGTTCTCGTTGGCGGGCAGGACGCGGACATTGCCGAAGTACCAGCCGAAGCTCGAATACAGGTTGTTGAGGGAGACCCCGTCGTCGATGCGAACCCACGACCCTCCCGCATCGGTCGTTTTGTAGACTCCCGCGAAGTAGCCGGGGGTGTCCGCATAGATCGCGTACACCGTGCTCGGGTTCGAGGGTGCGATCGAGAGTCCGATCCGCCCCACGCTCGGGCCGGGTGACGGGAGCCCTCCCGCAAGAAGCGTCCACGAATCTCCGCCGTCGGTGGACTTGTGAATGCCGCTCGTGGGGCCGGCGACATTGCGCGCGTCCGGTGCGCGCATCCGTTCCCAGAACGCGGCGTAGAGTATGTTGCCATCCGTGGGGTCGATGGCGACATCGATGGCGGAGGTGGAATCGCTGACGAAGAGCGTCTGGTGCCACGATGCGCCGCCGTCGGTCGACCGGTACATTCCGCGATCACCGCCTTTGGAATAGAGAGCACCGGAAACGGCCACATGGATTCGTGCGGCGTCGGTCTGGTCGTAGGCAATCCGCGCGATGCGCTTTGAGTCCGCAAGCCCGGTGACGGCCCACGAGTCTCCACCGTCGGTGGTGCGGAGCATCCCGATCCCGTCGTAGGAGTCGCCGCTTGCGTTGGCCTCGCCGGTTCCCGCAAGGAGCGTGCCGGGCGCGGTCGGATCTTGTGCGAGCGCCCCGATCGACAATCCGCCGAAGTCGTCCAGTAGCGGTTCCCAGGTCGTGCCGGTATCTGTCGTGCGAAGGATGCCCCCGTCGGCGGCTCCGATCCACGCACGCCCCGCCGCCCCCGTCGTGTCGACGACGACCGCCGTGACTCGCCCGCCCACATTGTCCGGACCCGTCTCCGCCCATACGACGGGGGTTCCCCGGTTCGCATCCCCGGGGACCGCCACCGGCATGGCGCGCGCCTGCTCCAGTGCGCGGGCATGAGCGCCGGGCGGGATGTCCGCGTGCGGCCAGGCGCGTTCGAGGTGGAAGTGCTCGTTGGGCGCCTTCGGAGGAGCGAGCGGTGCGGAGCGAACGCCAAGAAAGAGCGAGAGCGCGGTACCCGCGACTAGGACGGGGCCGATCGTGGTTCGACGCATGGTGCGGCTCTCCGCAGAAGAGGTGAGCGGGGGGGAGGGGAGGCGTCATTCTACCATGTCCCCGGCCGGACTTCAGCCCCGGCGTGTCCCTCGCCCGAGGTAGGCGAATCCGCGCCTTGAGGCGGCGCCACAGTAGAATCCAAGCAGCGCGGGCGCAGTGAGCAGAAGCGAGAGCGGAGTCGTGTCGACCGCCAGGCACCCGCGCAGAGCGAGGTCGAACACGGGGACCACCAGTGCGAGAAGAACCGCCCGGGGCCACGCCCCCCGATGCGTCTGAAACCCGATGGAGAACGAGATGGGCAGAAGGGCTGCGCCCGTCGCAAGGAGGCTCTGCTGGGCGGTATGGAAAGCACCCAGAAAGAGAACGACGGGAACGGCCATCTGGGGCCGGGGAAATAAGTGGTGCGGCATGGTGCTCCCCCCCGGGGGACGCTCCACACTAGGAACACATCGGCACGGGTGCAAGGGGGAGGAGACCGTGCGTGCCGGTGGGCTCTATCGGGCCCCGAAGAAGGTGCGATGAGAAAGGACGCGGATCTCTCCCGCGCCGACCTCCACGCCTTCAAACTGGACGGACTCGGTGACCTGTCCGTGCGGCCCGCGGCACTCCAGAAGGATGTCATGCGTTCCGGGTTCGACGACAAGCCGTGCCATCTGAATGGTGCGTGGAAGCGTGATCCAACTGCGCGTGTCGGCCTTTTCCGTGGCAGCGGTCAGGAGGTTGGCGAAGAGCCCGGCAATCTCCCCTCGCTCCTCTTCCACTGCGCGCGTGATCCCGTACTTGCCAATGGCGCGCAGCACCGCCCGGAAGAGGATGGTCGGCATTCGGTCGGTCAGACCCGCGCGGGCAATCGCGTCCAGATCCTCGGCGACTTCAGTCGTCGCGAACCGCCCGGCGGCAGAGAGAACCGCGCGGCTGGATGCGTGATTCGGAGCCTGCGGGAGATAGGCCGGGAGCGCCACGCGAAGGAAGTAGTCCAGTTTCTTTCCGTGCGGGATCTTCGTCTGTCCGCGTCGATGAGCGAGAATGCGAGCGAACTTCTCGCGGTCTTCCTCATCCCCGTCGTTCTTGTAGACCGGCAGGTGGACTTCCTCCTGGATTTTCGCCGGGAGGAACCCCTCTTCCCAGAAGAGGACAATCTCCCCGGCCCGGAGGAGTTCCTCCACTTCGACCAGTTCCGTCCCCGGGTATCGCGACCGGAGCTTCTCCAGTTCCCGGTCGTATCCCAGTGCGGCCGCAACCCGCATGAGATCCCGCGCCAACCAGGAGGGCGCCGCGATTCCGTAGGATGCCAGGTACCGTTCGTACGCCTCCTCCGCAAGTCGCAGGGAGACCCATGCGTCGTTCAGTTCCCCGGCCGCCTCGTACAAAATGGCGGTTTCGTACTGCATGAACGCATCGTCGCGGTAGGTGTGCGGATTCGACTGCGCGTCCGCATACACCGCCAGCCGATGACTGGCCTTCCGGCATTCGACAATCGCGTCGTCGAATCGGAGGAGGTCCACATAGTTCATCGCCCGGTAGTGGTGGAGGAGGACCTGCTCCCAGATCTCTCCCGCGTAGTGGAGCGTCTCGTCGCTGGTGGCCAGCGACAGGACTTCCCGCGAGAGGGACTTTGTGAGCAGGTCGTCGATGCGATCTTCGGCGCGCTGGAAGACGGCGTTGGATTCGTCGAATCGCCCAAGCGTTCGCAGGACGAGTCCGAGTTCAAACAGATACGGAAGCCCGTCGCCGCCCGGCTTCTCTTTCGTGAGGAAGGAGTGTGCGGCGGGGAGATCGCCGCGCAACAGCGGGTCTCGAACGCCGATCGCCTTCATCGTGTAGGTGGCGCATCCGGCCAGGACGGCAAGGAGCAGTCCCCACGCGGGAGTTCGCCTTCGGAACCAGCCCGGGAAGTTCACAGGGCTATCCCGAGAAACGGGCCCGGTCGATGTCCTTCTTGATCCGCTTCGTCCCGATCCACTTCTTCTCGTTGGATTCCACATGGATCAACTCAAGGTCCGTCTGATAGAAGGAGACCTTCCGGCGGCCTTCTTCGTCGACGATCTGCTGGATGGCGCCGGTCAGCACGAAGTCGGCGCCGGTCTCGCGGCCGAATCGCTTGAGGGTCTCTGCCGTGACATTCCCCCGCATCTCTTCGCGTTCCGTACGGATGTCCGCACGCTCTCCGGCGTCCGCCACCACCTTCACATCTCCTGAGTTGATGAACTCCCGCTCGATACTCTTGATGAAGGTGTCCACGGGGATGTGCTCCATCGTCTTGTTGCGCACCGCCCCAACGACAATCACGGGGATCCTGCCCTCGGTCAGGACATGCTGGCG
The DNA here is from genome assembly GCA_030747075.1 of Gemmatimonadota bacterium. Classification (NCBI taxonomy): domain Bacteria; kingdom Pseudomonadati; phylum Gemmatimonadota; species Gemmatimonadota bacterium. The sequence goes on along the minus strand of JASLLL010000012.1, from coordinate 47,245 downwards.
AATCCACGGCCGGGAGAGGCAGTCGCGAATCATCTCCTCCGCCACGATCCGGGAGTCCGTGTCGTTCCACCGGCCGGAGAGGTCCGTCACCGTGTCCTGATCGAGGCGAGTGACGGTCTTGCCGCCGCAACCCGGGAGAATCATGCAGAGGGCGACTGCCACGGCAGCCGTGAGAAGAGGGTTCATCGGTTTCATCGGGGCCTCCTGAGTAGCGAGGTCAGATCATGACAGCCGGGGGGATCCGGGGCGGACGATACACCTATCTGGGCTTTTCGGACAGGTGTCGTCGCGGGGCTTGCCACCCGGCATCGATCTGGAGGAGAATGGGCGGCCGATTTCGTCATCCCGGCATTTCCGGAAGGAGCACCTCCTCGTGGAGCCAGCCCGAACAATCGCATCCGTTTTCTCCGCGTCGTCGTCGCCCTCCGCGCCGGCCGTGACGCCCGACCGAAGCGGCGTGAACGAGTCGCTCCGGTGGCGCCTGTCGGACATATTCGCGGACGAGGCGGCCTGGGGGGCGGAGATGGACCGCCTGCCTGACGAGGCCGAACGACTGAGCGAATGTCGGGGAACGCTCGGCGATGGTCCGGGGCCGCTTTGCGAAGTCCTCTCCCGGAAGGCGGAGCTGGAGTCGGCGATCGACACGGCGTATGTCTGGGCGCACCTCCTTCGCGATGAGGACACCCGCGCCACGGGGCCGCAGGGGATGGCCGACCGGGTGGCGCGTCTGGCGGTTCGCGTGGCGGAGGCGGGTGCCTTCGTGGAACCGGAGATTCTCGCGCTGCCGGATGAACAGCTGCAGACCTATCTCGGCGCGGAGGAACTTTCCCCATGGCGTCACTACCTGGAGAACCTCGTGCGGCTTCGGGAGCACATGCTCTCCTCCCGCGAAGAAGAGTTGCTGGCGTCCGCCGGCGAACTCTCGCGCGTGCCGAACTCCGCATTCGGGATGCTGAACGACGCCGATCTCCGGTTCGACGCCGTCCCGGACTCCGAGGGAGAGGAGCACGAGGTCACTCCCGCGCGGTACCCCGTCCTCATGGAAAACCCGGACCGCGTTCTTCGTGAGGGTGCGTGGAACAGCCTGATGCGTGGGTACGAGGCGCACAGGAACACCCTGGCCGCCCTTCTCGGGGGGGCGGTCAAGCGCGATGTCTTCTACTCGCGCGCCCGGGGGTATTCGTCGTGTCTCGCGGCGGCGCTGCATTCGTCGAACATCCCGGAAGGTGTTTTTCACACGCTTCTCGACTCTGTGGCCGGCCGCGCGGGTGCCATGCATCGATATGTCGCGCAGCGGAAGCGGCTGCTGGGCGTCGACGAGCTTCATCCACACGACATGTTTGTGCCGCTGGGAGATGCGCCGTCGTGGGAAGTTCGCTGGGAGGATGCGGGGAGCATTCTCCGCGAAGGGTTGGCTCCGCTCGGAGAGGAGTACGGGGCGACCATGGCCCACGGCATCTCCGGGGGCGGCTGGGTGGATGTACTCCCGACGCGCGGGAAGCGGTCCGGTGCCTATTCGTGGGGCGCATGGGCCACCCACCCATTCGTCCTCATGAACTATCAGGGCACGCTGGACCACCTCTTTACGCTGGCGCACGAGATGGGGCATGCCGTGCATCATCACTACACATCCGAGTCGCAGCCGTATGCGTATTCGCACACGCCCATCTTTCTTGCGGAGGTCGCGTCCACCACCAACGAAGTTCTCCTGATGGAGCACCTCCTTGCAACCACGGAAGAACCGGACCGGCGTTTTGCTCTTCTCAACCAGTATCTGGATCAGTTGCGCGGGACGGTCTTCCATCAGGTGATCTACGCGCGCTTCGAACACGAGGTTCACTGCATGGCGGAAGAGGGGCGCCCGCTGACTCATGAGACGCTCGGTGGCGCGTTCGGGAATGCTTACCGCGACATGATGGGTCCTGAACTTGCCTTTGGGGAGCGTGCGGCGGCCGCCTGGTCGCGGATTCCGCACTTCTACACCGGGTACTATGTCTACCAGTACGCCACGGGCTTCTCGGCGGCCGTGGCCCTGTCGCGAAGGATTCTCTCCGGAGGGCCTTCCGAGCGACAGGCGTACCTGGACTTTCTTGCGGCCGGAGATTCGGACTATCCCATCGAGACCCTGCGCCGCGCAGGGGTGGACCTGGCAGGGCCGGAAGCGGTTACGGATACGCTGGACCTCTTTGAAACGCTTCTCGACCGACTGGACGAGCATGTGGAACGGCACGGCGTGCCGGGCAGAAACTAGGCTTCGATGTTACCGGGAGGAACCGTGGAACTGGACACCGAGCTTCTTCGGCTGATCAAGAGGAAGCGAATCGACGAGATCGAGAACGAGTGGTTTTCCCGGCTGGAGTCGAATCCGGAGGACACCGAGTGGTTCGTGGAGGTCGCGCGGGGAATGTGCGCGGCGAAGACCCGGGCGAAGATGGCGGAACTGATCGCGCTCCGGGCGGACGCGCTGGCGGAGAAGCAGCTGTGGAAGGATGCGCTGGATGCCCTTGCCGAGGGGGTCAGGCTGTCGCCGCAGGATCAGGGACTCCGCACGAAGACGATCGAGATCCTGCGCGCCCGGCACGCCGACCGGGAGGATCTGGAGGAGGTGCTGGAGCTGTTCGCGCTGGAGGAGGCGACGGATCCCGTGCGCGTCTTCACGAATCTACGGGACTGGCTTCGCTTCGAAAGGGACGCGGGGTTCTTCCTGTTCGGGAAGGGACTCGGGAAGGTGGTCGCCACCAACCTCGGTCTCCAGAAGGTCACGGTCCGCTTCGAGAAGGGCGGAAGCCTCGTGGCGCGCGCGGACGAAGCCAAGCGTCTCATCACGCACATTCCCGAGAACCACTTCATGATGGAACGGCTGTCGGATCCGGACCGCATTCGTGAACTGGCCAAGGCGGACCCCGGCGAAATCCTCCGCGAAGTATTCGCTGTCTTCCATCGTCCGCTGTCGGCCGGGGAGATTCGCGAATGCCTGACGGGAGTGGTGGAAGGCGCGAAGTGGACTTCGTGGTGGGCACGCGCGCGAAAGCACCCGCAACTGTTGCCCGCGCGGGGCCGGAAGAACGCCTTCGCGTGGAGCCATTCGCCCGATGCGGCGGAAGACGCGATCCTCGTGGAGTTTGAGGGGGCGCCGCTTGCCGTTCGTGTGGAACTGGCCAGGAAGCATGCGAGGCGCGGCGGCCGGGTGAAGGATGTCCTGATTGCGGGGCTGCGCGAAGATCTGAGCCGGTGTTCGGACGAACTCTCCCGCGAGTCTCTGGAGATGGACTGTCTTCTTGAGGAGCTTGCGTCGGACCACGAGGCGGTCTTTCCTCTGGAGTCGATCCTCGCACGGGAAGACGGACCGGAGATCCTGTCGTCCCTGCCGGACCGGAGACATCGAGAGGCATTCCATCGCCGGATTCGCAAGATCTGTCCCGACGACTGGCCCACGCTTCATCGCACGCTCTTCTTTGCGGAGACGGACTATCGCCTCATGAGTGCGCTCTATGACGAACTTCTCACGGAGGGTCCGGAGGGCAGTGCGGACCGGCTCGTCGCGGACGCGCTGGCGGTGCCGCGCCGGAGGCCGCACGGGTTCGTATGGGTAACGCGACAGGTCCTGGCTCGCGATGAGCTGAAGAGCAGGGCGACGCTGGGACTGATCTCGCGGATTCTCGATGCGCTGGAACTGCCCGAGTTCAAGACGCTGCGAACGCCGCTTCGGGAACACTTTGAGGAAGACGGGCTGGCGTTCGCCGTCTTCGACATGGGCGGGCGTGCGGAGGCGGACCGCCTGCTGTCGACACTGGATTCCGCGGGCGGGCTGGAGGATCACCGGAAGACGACGCTCAGGCGGAAGATCTTCCGTGCGTATCCGGACATTCGGAAGCGGAAGTCGGAGGACTCCTTCCATGCAACGATGGAGGCGGTGGAAGCGAAGCGTGCGGAACTGGACGACCTGGTGAAGGTGCAGATTCCGCAGAACGCGGAGGCCATTCGGATTGCGCGGGAAGAGGGGGATCTTCGCGAGAACTTCGAATACCATGCCGCCCGGCAGAAGCACGAACTTCTCAACACGCGCGCCGCTCAGTTGGATCGGGATCTTCGCCGTGTGCGGGTGATCGACCGATCGTCCGTGGATGTCGGGAGCATCGCAGTGGGTACGACCGCGACGCTGGCACCGACAGACGGCGGAGATTCCATCGAGGTGACCATCCTCGGCCCGTGGGACTCCGACCCCGACGCGCGCGTCTTCTCGCACCTTTCGGATCTGGCGCTGGGCCTTCTGGGCACGGCGACCGGAGAAGGGGTCGACCTGGAGGAGAAGTCGTACCGGGTGGAATCGATCCGGGTGGCTTCCCAGCTGTCATAGGCCCCTGTCGGCTTAGTGGATGAGGGGTTCCACTCGTGGTAGAGTGGAGCCTGCTCCACTTCCCCCTTTCCGAAACCGCCTTTCCCCCCGAAAGGGGTCTGACATGCGTAGCAGAGTTTTCGATGTGCGCACCGTTCTTCCGGTGCTGTTCGCGGCTTCTGTTCTTCTCTTCGCCATCGCCGTTTCGAGCGAATCGGCCCCGAGCGGGTCTCCTGCGGAGATGACCGCCTGGCTTTCCGGGAAAGCGGCGTTTTATGAAGCCCACCCCGACCTGAAGGACACCCGGGGGAGTGGCTGGAAACCGTACAACCGCTTCAAGTGGTTCTACGAGCAGCGCATGATCAACGGTCAGGAGGTTCCACTGGGCGCGCGCCTCCGTGCATGGGAATACACGATGGACCTGCTCGAGTCCGGGGCTGTGTCCACGAGAGCCAGCTGGTTCTGCCGGGGGCCTGAGAATCTGTCCGGGCGGATACTGGACCTGGAGTTCGACCCGAACAACTCCAACACCCTCTTCGCAGCGGCCGCCGGGGGCGGGATCTGGAGAAGCGCGAACGGGGGAGCCACCTGGACTTCCGTCGGAGATGAACTCCCGTCGTCGGCGGTCGGCGCGGTGGCGGTTCTCCCGTGGGACTCAAGCGTGGTGCTGATCGGGACGGGCGAACCCACCTGGAACATAGACCGGATCGACGGCGTCGGCCTGCTGAAGTCCACCGACGGGGGTTACACCTGGGCGGCGACTTCGCTGACGCAGGCGGTCGTTGGAGGCCGCGGGTTTCACATCATCGAGGCGAACCCGAACGGCGGCACCGCCATTCTCGCCGGGGCGACGAACGGCCTCTGGAGATCCACCGATGACGGGGACAACTGGGATCTCGTGAAGGACGGAGACGACTACTACGATGTGAAGTGGAAGCCCGGAGACTCCGATCGCGTGTACACGGTCAAGGGGTCGGGCGGGTCCGGGAACAATGTCAAGGTCTCCACCGACGAAGGCCTCACCTGGGCGAAGGCAGGCACGGGGCAGCCCAGTTCCTGGCTGGTCGGGAAGACCCGGCTCTCCGTGACGCCGGATGCTCCCGGCACCATCTATGCGGGGTTTGCGGACAAGACATCGAACGGGCTTCTCGGGATCTACCGGAGCACGGATGACGGCGCCACCTGGCAGCTCCGCGCGAGCAGTCCCAACATCTACGGAACGCAGGGGTGGTACAACAACACCATTCAGGCGGATCCGAATGATGCGGAACACATCATCGTCGGAGGGGTGGCCCTCTACCGATCCGTGAACGGCGGGACTTCGTTCTCCCAGATCGGGAACCAGGTTCATGTGGACCATCATGCGATCGCCTACCGGCCCGGGAGCGACAACAATGTCTTTGTCGGCTCGGATGGGGGCGTGTGGGAGTCCACCACCGACGGCGCGTCGTGGAGCGATCGAAACACCGGTCTTGTGACCTATCAGTTCTACGACATCTGCGTCTCCCAGTCGGATCCTTCGCGTGCGGCCGGAGGGACGCAGGACAACGGAACGGACATCTGGAACGGCACGGTGAACTGGAGCAACGGCCTCGGCGGAGACGGAATGGTGTGCAACATCAAGCCGACGGCTCCCAATGTGATCTACGGCGAACTCTACTTCGGAGATCACCGGAAGACGCAAAACGGCGGCAGCAGCTGGTCGACGATCAACAACGGCATCTCGGGAGACGGGCCGTGGGTGACGCCGGTCGACATGGATCAGAACACCGCCAACCATCTGTACACTTCGAGCGCCGACGGGATCTTCCGTACCACGGCGGGAGGAAACCCGTGGACCAAGGTGGGCGACCAGACCGCGGTCTGGATCTCGATCAGTCCGGTGGACGGGAATGTCGTGTGGACGGTCGGAGGAGGGGCACCCTGGGTCACCACCGATGATGGCGGCACCTGGACGCAGACCTCCGATTGGGGGTTCTCCACGGGAGGCGCCACGAAGATCCTGTCGCACCCGACAGACGCGAACGGGGCCTTTGTCGCGTTCTCGGGCTACGGGGGAGGGATGGCGCATGTGGCGCGCACGACGGACATGGGAGTGAGCTGGCAGAATGTCACCGGCGACTTCCCGGATGTGCCCGCGAACGCCATTGCCGTAGACCCGCAGAACCCGGACATCTGGTTCATCGGAACCGACTTGGGCGTCTGGGAAACGAGCAATGCCGGAGTGAACTGGATTCCCTGCCACTCGGGGCTTGTGTCCGCCAAGATCGTCGATCTGGAGATCGAAGACGCCGCGCGGAAACTGGTTGCGGGCACGCACGGGCGCGGAATGTGGGAAGTGGACATCACTTCGCCCAGTGTCACCGATGTGTCCGTCACCTCGCCGCAGGGTGTCGGGGGGCTTCTGCTGGATTCGCCCCGGCCGAACCCCGCGACTTCCGAGGCGCGGCTTCGGTATGCGGCATGGCACGACGGGAGCGTCACGCTGGAGATTGTGGATGTGGCGGGACGACGGCAGGCTCGCATTGCAGAACACGCTTCCGGGGACGGAATCGTCCGTACCGCCTCCTGGCTGACGGATGACGCGCCGTCCGGCGTCTATTTCGCGGTCTTGAAGGCCGGAGCGAAGCAGACCACGCGGAAGATCGTTCTGGCGCGGTAGGCGGACTGCGCGTCCTCAGCGGGTGGGATGACGGGGTTCGGGGCAAGACGGCTCCCCGGACCCCGGTCTTCACCAGACGGCGTTTTCTGCCGATGCCCAGGGCATGAGACGATCCGGACGAAACCCCTCGTTTGTGGCGCTTCTTGCCGTGTTCTGCGCGGTGATCCCTGCGGCCACTCCCCGATGCACGCACGCGGGCCAGGGGCCTGTGCACCTGAACCAGTTCGGCTTCCTGACCGAAGGGCGCAAGTGGGCCGCCGTTCCGGTCTCCGGCGATGGGTTCGAAGTGCGGCGGCATGCGAGCCATGAGGTGGTCTTCTCCGGCCCGCTTCAGCTTCGAAGGGCCGCGGACCCCGCGAGTGGACAGGATGTCTGGGAGGCGGACTTCTCCGCGCTGACGGAGGGGGGCTGGTACTACCTTCGCGTTCCGCGTGTCGGGGACTCTCCTCCCTTCCTGATCTCCGATGACATTTACGACCGGCTGTTTCGGATTGCCGTTCAGGGCCTCTACTACCAGCGGTGCGGTACGGCCATCGGCCCGATCTACGGCGGGCAATGGCAGCATGACGAGTGCCACGCCGCGGGTCCTTCGGCCGCATCGTATCACTGGAGCACGACGAGCTCGAACCCGGCCGGATTTGTCGACACGCGCGGCGGCTGGCACGATGCGGGGAACTACGGCAAGTACTCCACGAACAACGGATACGCGGTGGGGATCCTGCTTCAGGCGTATGAGCAGTATCCGTCGCTGTACCGGCACGACGACTGCGGCATTCCCGAAAGCGGCAACGGCATTCCCGACATTCTCGATGAGGCGCGGTGGTCGCTGGAATGGATGCTTCGGATGCAGGGAATCGACGGGTCGGTTCGGCACCGCGAATCCGTGGCGGGGTACACGGGAGAAGCGGTTCCGCACCTCGACGAAGAGCATCGTTACCACACCGCCATCTCCAGCGACGCCACGGCCATCCACTGCGCGGCCATGGCGCTGGCGGCGCGCGTCTATCGGGTTCAGGATCGCGACTTCGCCGCAGCGTGCAGTACGAGCGCGGCCTCCGCATGGGGATGGCTTCTCACGCATGAGGATCGCGTTCCTGTCGGAGGGTTTGCGAATCGCTTCGGGCACGAGGGGGCGGAGTACATTCTCGGCAGCGAGACGGAGCGCCGGTTCTGGGCCGCGGCGGAGATCTTCCGGCTTACGCGGTGGAGTGCCGCACGAGAAGCGGTGGACGAGTGGTGGACCTCCGGGGGCGTCGATCGCGTCATCTACCCGGATTCGTGGGCGGCTGTCGCCAACCTCGGTGCGTTCAGTTACCACGATGCTCCCGGCGCGGACCCGGATGTGGTCGGCGGATCGTGGGGCGGTATCGAACAGACGACGCGGTTCAATGCAGAGGTCTGGACGAACCGGTCGCTTCAGGACGGTTACGGCTGCGTCGCGAAGGCCTCTCCCGGATACGGCGACTACTACTGGGGATTCACAGGCGTGGTGCTTCGCTATGCATGGGCGCAGATTCAGGCCTGGCGATACACGGGGAACGAAAGCCACCGGGAGGCCGCGTCCGACCAGCTTCACTACATTCTGGGGCGAAACCCGATGGGCAAGTGCTACATGACGGGCGTCGGGACGCGCCCGGTGCTGCACGCCCATGGTGCGTGGAACTTCGCGGCAGGGTATGTGGCGGTAGACGATGAAGACTGCGCTCCCGTTCCCGGGCAACTGGTCGGCGGGCCGAATCAGGCCGACAACTGGCATATCTCCTCGTACCCGGGTCGATGCTATCAGGACATCGCCGATCCGGCGTACGCGAACCGCGGGAACTACACGCTGAACGAACCGGCGGTGAACCTGCAGACGGCGTTGATTGCGCTGGTCGGATTCCTGAGTTCGGGCAATCAGGCACCCGGGCTCCTTCCCCCGTCCGAAGAGGAAGAGGTGGATCGCAGGTGGCGGGAGGAACCGGTTCGCGTGACGCGGGCATTTCCGAACCCGGGTCGAGGGGCGATCACCGTTCAGTACCTTCTCCCGTCGCCGTCACCCACGCGGCTGAGCGTGCATGATGTTCACGGGCGCGAGGTGAAGACACTGGTTCACAGCGTTCAGGATCCGGGCCCGCACAACGCCGTCTGGAGCGTGCCGTCGATTGCGTCCGGCGGGCCGCCTCCGGGCGTGTACTACCTTAGGCTGTCGTCGGACGGGCAGGTGAGTGGCGCGCGCGTCGTCCTGACGGGACCGTAGGAAAGGAACCCCCGTTCCGGCGAGGCACGGCCGCAGGGGCCGAACGGGCGGTATGCACCCTGTCGCGCTCCCCGGCCCGGCCGCGTTTTCTCCAGTTCACGCACCGGTAGGATGGCCACTCTATCCATGGTAGAATCAGACCCTGCGTGCTGCCGGCCTCGTGATCCGGTGGGCGCACCCCCCCGTACCCGCAACCCGCACGAGGTCCGCACTCATGAGAGCATCCGCATTCCGAGTCTCGCTCATCGCCGTCTTCGTCGCCGCCATGACGGTGGCGTCCTCTTCCTCCGGCGTGGAAGCCGCTCCGAATCCCGGAGAGGCCGCAGTCGTTGATGAAGCCGCCGGGGACCTGACCTCCTCGATTGCGCGGATGGACGCCTTCTTCGCGCGGAATCCTGAACTGGCGGGACAGTCCGGGACCGGCTGGAAGCCGTACAACCGGCTGAAGTGGTTCCGCGAAGGACGGGTGGGGCCGGACGGGACCATTCCTGCCGGAGCACGCTGGCGTGCCGGAGCGGAGCGTAGGGCGCGGGAGTCTCTGGAGACCGGGACGCCGCGTGCCGGGTGGTTCAATCGCGGGCCGACCAACTTCTCCGGGAGGATGCTGGACATCGAGTTCGACCCGAACGACACGGATGTTGTGTACGCGGGTGCCGCGGGCGGGGGTCTGTGGAAGAGCATGGACGGCGCGGTTTCCTGGACGCCCATCACCGACCATCTGCCGACGCTGGCCGTGAATGCGGTCTGTGTTCTTCCGTGGGATTCGAACACGGTCCTGATTGGAACGGGTGAGGGAACGCTGAACGCCTACCGGATCGGGGGCGTGGGGATTCTCAAGTCGACCGATGCCGGAGCCACCTGGGGCACGACGGCACTGTCCTATCCCGTGTCCGACGGCCACGGGTTCCACATCATGGAAGCGAACGCCGTCACCGGGACGATTCTCGCGGGTGCGACGGACGGGTTGTGGCGTTCCACCGACGACGGTGAGACCTGGACGGATGTAAAAACGGGCGGTCACTGGTTTGATGTGAAGTGGAAGCCGGGGGATCCGTCGACGGTGTATGCCGTCAAGGGCGACGATGATGTCGGGAACGGCGTGAAGATCTCGACCGATGACGGACTCACCTGGGCGAAGGCGGGAACGGGACAGCCCTCGGCGTGGCTTCTCGGGAAGACGAAGATCGCGGTCACCCCCGCCAACCCGGAGTGGATCTACGCGGGGTATGCGGGACGGACTTACTCGGACCCGACGCTCGTGGGGATCTACCTCAGCACGGATGGCGGCGGGTCGTGGTCTCTTCAGGCGGACAGCCCGAACTTCTACTCGCAGCAGGGCTGGTACAACAACACGATCGTCGTGGACCCGAACGATGAGACCCGCGTCTTTGTCGGCGGCGTGAGCCTGTACCGGTCGCAGAACTCCGGCGTGAGCTGGGGAACGGTGGGCGGCGGGGCCGTACATGTGGACCATCATGCGGCGGTTTATCGGCCCGGGACCGACGCGAACCTCTTTGTCGGATCCGACGGCGGTGTCTGGGAGTCCGTCAATGACGGCCAGAACTGGATAGACCGCAACACGGGGCTCGTGACTTATCAGTTCTACGACATCTGTGTCTCCCAGTTCGACGCCGCCTTCATGGGGGGCGGGACGCAGGACAACGGAACGGATCGCTGGTTCGGGTCCACCGTCTGGCAGAACGGTCTCTTCGCGGACGGGATGGTCTGCAACATCAATCCGGCGAACTCGACCATCTACGCGGAGATCCAGAACGGCGTTCACTACAAGAGCTTCGACGGCGGGGACGACTGGACGCCGATCAACAACGGGATCGACGAAGAGGGACGCTGGGTGACCCCGGTGGCGCAGGACCAGAACGCGGGCAACCACCTCTACACCGCGACCGTGGCGCGGACCTACCGGACCACGAACGGTGGGAGCTGGTGGGATGCCGTCGGAGACTTCAGCCCGGTCTGGATCGATATCAGCCGCGTGGACGGGAATGTCGTCTGGACGGTGGCGGGCACCGGCGTCATCTACAGCACGAACGACGGGTTGAGCTGGAACTCAGCCGCCGACTATGGCTTCGACACGGGGTCGGGCCTTCGCATTCACGCACACCCGACCGATGTGAATACGGCGTTCGTCACATTCTCCTCTTATGCGGATGTGGCGCACATGGCCATGACAACCGACCTGGGCGCTTCGTGGATCGACATCACCGGAGATCTTCCGCCGCAGCCCGTGAATGTCATCCTCGTGGATCCCCAGCAGACCGACCGCTGGTTCATCGGCACCGACACGGGAGTCTGGGCGAGTACGGACGGAGGATCGGCTTGGATTCCGTTTGACGAGGGGCTTCCCAATACGGTCGTGATGGACTTGGAGATCCAGGAGTCGGACCGCAAGCTCGTGGCCGGGACATTCGGCCGGGGCGCATGGGAAGTGGACATTGCCGCGCCTCTTTCCACGGGTGCGGGCGTGGCGCTTCCGGGTGCCCCCGCCGGGCTCATGCTGGACGCGCCGAGGCCGAATCCCGTGACGCATGAGGCTTTGTTCCGCTACGCGTCGAAGAGGGATGACGGGGTCGTGCTCGACATTTACGATGTCGCCGGGCGACTCGTGAACCGACTGGCGGAGCATCCGCGCGGGGACGGGATCATCCGCCATGCTGTCTGGATGGCCGACGATGTGCCGAACGGTGTGTATTTCGCGGTCCTTCGATCCGGCGGTGTGCAGATGTCCCGGAAGGTGACGGTCACCCGGTAACCCGGGAGGCATGAGCTTGCGACCGCGACGGACTGGCCGAACGCCCGGGGTCCTCGCGGTCGCGCTGCTTCTGCTTGTCGGCGGTGCCTGTTCGCGGAAGCCGAGTCCCGGTGTCGTGCTGATCACGGTGGACACGCTGCGCGCCTCGCATCTGGGGTGCTACGGTTCCGCAAGGCCGACTTCTCCCGCCATGGACGCGCTGGCTGCATCGGGCGTCACCTTTCGTGACACCTTCGCCCCTCGCGCGCAGACATGGCCCACCCTTGCGACGGTTCTGACTTCGCTTCATCCCGTGACGCACGGCGTTCGCCGGAACGGACAGGCGCTGGAGGACGGCGCTCAGACAATCGCCGAGGTTCTGGCGAAGCGCGGGTACGACTGTGCATCGTTCCTGTCGAACAGCGGGAAGGCGGAGTGGCCCGGTTTCTCCGTGTCGTTCGACATGCGCGATCAGGATGCATCGCTGGCCACGCAGGCGGCGGGGTGGCTTCGCGCCCGGCAGGGAGGCAACTTCTTCCTCTGGATCCACCTCTTCGGCCCGCACCGGCCCTTCCAGCCGCCGGTTCCTCTGACCCCGCTCTTCGATCGTGGCTATGACGGTCCCATTGACGGCAGCATCGAGCAAATGGATCGCATCACCGCCGAGCGCCGCGAACTGCCGGAGACCGACCTGCATCACCTGATTGCGCGGTACGATGCCGAGATCGTGGCCGTGGATCGACTGATCGGACGGCTGCTGGAGACGCTTCAGGAGACCGGACTCGACGACAACACGCTCGTCGTTCTGGCTTCCGATCACGGAGAGGACCTCTATCAGCGGAACTTCTACATCAACCATTCCGCGTCGATCTATGACTCCTCCCTGCGCATTCCGCTCATGCTGCGCTGGCCGGGGAAGGTGCCCGCGGGGAGGATCGCGCCCGGGATTGTGGAGGCGCTCGATATCGCCCCGACCGTGCTGGACTACCTGGGCATCTCCGCGCCGGACGCATGGGAGGGGGTGAGCCTTCGCGGGCTTGCCGAGGGTTCCCCCGGTGCACGCGGGAAGGCCGCGGCCTTTTCGGAACTGGAGAACCGGGTGCTTTCGGTGCGAACGGAGTCGCATCGGTTTGTGTCAAATCCGTCGGGGTTCGCGTATCGGGTGGGCCGGACGGAGCCGCCTGCGTGGATCCGTTTCGGGGAGCGGGAGCTGTTTCTGATCGAGGAGGATCCGGAGGAACTGGTGAATCACGCCGGCGAACTCCCGGAGATGGAAGACGAACTGGAAGCGCGGCTTCGCGTCTGGTGTGCCGATCACGACTGGGAGGAGCGCGCGCGAACCCATGAGACGCGCCATGTGCCGGAGGAGATCCGCCGGTCGCTGGAGGCGATCGGATATGTGCAGTAGCCTCTTCCGGTCGAGAGCGACGCGGAGTACGCTTGCCTGCGCGGACGCGGCGAAGGGCGCGGCGTTGCTTCACCCGAAGGTCGGATGGGTTTCATGAACGACACTTCCCCGGCGGAAACGCCTTCGAACCCCAGCGGCATCCGTATCATCCCCGATATGCCGATCTGTCAGCAGGACTTCCCGCTGGATCGGTATCAGGATGAGTTCCGCCCGTACGCGGAAGAGTACCTGGCGCTTCCGGATCGAACGCCGGAGAGCGTTCTCCCCTGGATGGACGGGTACATCCGTCCCGCGCTGGAACACTTCGGTCCGGAGATGGTGCTTCTTGCGCACTACTACATGGGCGGGGAGATCGTGAAACTCGTGGAGCGATACGGGGGGCACATTGCGGATTCGTATGAACTGGCGCTCCAGACCCGGCGATCTCCGGAGACGCGGATCTTCGTCGAGTCCGCCGTTCACTTCATGGCGGAGTCGATCGCGATTCTCGCCGGTCCCGATCAGCAGGTATGGATCACCAACCCGCGCTCAGGCTGCACCATGGAGATGCTGGCGAAGGAGCACATGGTCGAACCGGTCTATACCGACCTGCGCGAACGCTTCGGCGACGATCTTCTCGTGGTCGCGTACATGAACACTTCCGGGCGCGTGAAGGCGCTGGCCGGAGAGACGGGCGGTTCTGTCTGCACCAGCTCCAACGCGCGGGATGTGGTTTTGTGGGCGCTGGGCGAAGGGAAGCGAATCCTGTTCGTCCCGGATCGGCATCTGGGAGAGGTCGCGGCGGGATGGGCCGGGATTTCTCGGGAGGATCTCTTCGTGTGGGAACCTGCCGGAGAAGGGCGCTTCCCCCGGGTTGATGAACTGACCCCCGCGGACCGGAAGCGGCTGGATGGCGCGCGCATGATCTTGTGGGGGAGTCATTGCGGCGTGCACACGGTCTTTACCACCGAGCAGGTGGAGTACTGGCGCGTCCGGGGGCATCGGGTGCTCGTACACCCCGAGTGCCCGCGGGCCGTCGTGGACGCGGCGGATGGCGCGGGCTCCACCAAGTACCTCTGGCGGGAGATTCTGAACGCGCCCGCCGGTTCGTGCCTCGCGGTCGCGACCGAGGGGCACTTCGTCAGAAACGCGCGGGAGCAGGCCGCGCTGCGTGGAGTGGAAGTGGTCCACATGGCGGACATTCCCGGGCGCCCGGGGGCGATGGAGTGCGGATGCGCGACGATGTCACGCAACGACCCGCCGCATCTTGTCGGCATTCTGGATCTGCTCCGTCGCGGATGCCCGCCGGACATCAACCGTGTACTGCCCGGAGATTCCGTCGACGAAGTGACGGGCACAAGAGACCGCCTGCCGGAGGAAGAACGGACGCGCATCGTTCGCGACGCGCGCGCCGCTCTGGAGCGGATGATCTCCGTGGTGAACGCCGCCGCCCGGGGGTGACCTGCCGGGCTAGACCTTGATCACATTCTCCGCGTGGAGTCCCCGGCCCTTCGCTTTCACCTCAAAGTGAACCTGGTCCCCTTCGTTCAGCGTGCGGAATCCATCGGCTCTGATGGCGGTGAAGTGAACATAGACATCACGCCCCGATTCTCTTGAGATAAAGCCGAATCCCATGGAGTCGTTGAACCACTTCACGGTGCCTTCGTGCATCAAACGATCACCTCCTGACTCTGGCCCACGAAGAAACGCCCCGGAGAACGGTTCTCTCCACGGCGTCTGTGAACGAAATCCGGACGGACCGGGACTCTCCGGAAAACGGACCGGGGAGGCCGGCCCGAAGATCTTCCGGGGAGAGAGCGCAGCGGGAAACCCGCGAATGGGGGGCTGAGTCCGTCCATCGGGGTCATCGTAGGGCAGGGTGCGCGAACGGTCAAGGTCGGGGGGGGGAGCGTCGATTTCCCCGGAAATCAGCGAATACGGGCCTCTACAGGCCGGTGGTCGGAGCCGACGGCCGGCCCGACACGCGCTTCCACGCACTTCAGCTCTCCACGCAACAGGATGGCGTCGATGCGCTGGTGCGGGTCACTTGCGGGCCAGGTAGCCCCGGACTCACCTTCGGAGGTATCCAATGCGTGCGTCCAGCCCGCTTCGCGCAGGATCCGCATGGAGTCCCACGCCGGTTCCGCGTTGAAGTCGCCGAGCAGAATCCCGGTCTCCTGCGAGAGTTGCCCGGCCAGGTGGCGCGCTGCCCGCACGCGGACGGCCTCGTCGGCGGGGCTGTCCGGATGGTGGAAGTGAGTCGCGTGCAGGAGGAACCCGCCGATGCGTCCCCCCGCATCGAAGCGGGCAGTCGTCCAGCCTCGCTTCACCAGGAGGTCAGCCGGGGGAAGCGGATGCGTGGTCGACTCCATGATGGGGAGTCGCGAGAAGATGGCGTTCCCCCAGTCCGCCCCTTCCGACGGGCCATGGACTCCATGAAACCCGAGTTCGCCGAAGATCAGTTCGAAGAGGTCCGCGGAGCCGTTTGTCAGCCACCCTCGGCTCACTTCCTGAAGAGCGATCACATCGGGGGAGGCGTCGCGCAGGTAGGCGACCATCCGGTCCAGCGCGAACCGCCCGTGCTCGTCGAAGCCGTTGTGTAGATTCAGCGTGATGATGCGAAGTTCGCCCGGAGCGGCATCTGCCGGAAGAGGCGGCGGCGGGGCGGGACGGCGCAGGCTCCGGGCTGCCGGGAGAAGCGCCGCGGCCGCGAGGACCATCGCGACCACGGGCGCGCGCCGGAAGAGGCGGGCGGGATCCGGGCGGGCGGGCCGGCGAACGGCAGCGGTGGCCAGAGCCGCCGCGGCGAATGCATGGACGGCGGCGCGTCCGAAGGGGAGGGGGAGCTGGTAGCCGCCGTAGGCCGCGAAGACCAGGGCGGCGAGGAGCGCAAACCCGGTTCCGAAGGCCACGCCGGAGGCGATCCCCG
Organism: Gemmatimonadota bacterium; assembly: GCA_030747075.1. NCBI lineage: Bacteria > Pseudomonadati > Gemmatimonadota > Gemmatimonadota bacterium. The sequence goes on along the minus strand of JASLLL010000012.1, from coordinate 30,943 downwards.
GGCGGGACGCGCCGAGACGAAGCGCAAGGAACGCCGCGGCGATCTGCCCCGCGAGAAGGAGCGGGATGGCGGGCAGGGAGCCGGACTCCGCCGCCCATGCGAGCGCGGCAAGGAGAAGCCCGGCGGCAAGCGTGGTGGCGAGTGACCCCCGGCGAACCCGACATACCGCTCCCGCCACCACGATGGCCAGTGCCGCGCCGAGTACCACAACGGTGCCCGCGGCGGGGGTGGAGAGCCCCGTTCTTGCCGAGAGCCGCGCGACATTCGAAAGCCACTCCAATGAGAGGAAAAAGAGCGGTCCCCATCCCAGATCCGCCAGACCTGTGGTGCGCTCGGCGAAGGACGAGGCGGGAGACTGCGCGGGTCTCTTTCGCCGGGGGCACAGCGCCGTGACTCCGGTGGCCAGTGCCACGGAGACCGCCGCGGCGGCCGCCCACCCGCCCGACGCATGAAGGGGGCGCGTTCCCGCGGCGGCGTGCAGGGCGGCGTCGAGGCCGATCCCCGCCAGGACCCCCAGCGCCACATCCCGCGCGGGGATGGCACGGCGAAGCGCGGCGAGAAGCGCGAGAAAGGCGGCAACCCCGGCTGCGGCAATCCCCGCTGAAGCGACGGGATCCACCGCCCGGATCTGGAAGAGGAGCCGGAGCGCCACCAGAGACAGCGCTGCCGGAGCCACACACGCACTCCCCCGGCGCATGGCCGGCCAGAGCGGGAAGGCCATTCCCAGCGTCCCCAGCCCGATGAGTCCGAGCACCGGCGCGGGCCAGCCGAAGCGGTCTCCCAGCCCAAAAACGAGCAGCGGGAAGAGCCCCCGGAGCATCTGCAGGCCAAGGACGACGCCGAGCGCGGTCAGGAAGTGATTGCGAGTCATGAAGTGGCGCCTGCACGCCCTGGAGTCGGGCGGACGCGTCTCCAACCCCAATCAACGCAACACCGGGAGGGGGTTGCGCGGAGGGTGAAACGCGTGCTAAAGTGATTCATCGACATATAGCGATATATCTCCCGCTCCCGCTCCCGCCCCGGAGGCGTTTCGTGGAAGAAATCCTGCGCGCCTCCAAGGCGGTCGCCGATCGAAACCGGATTCGCATTCTCCGGATCCTGACGGACGGCCCCTTTCATGTGGCGGAGCTTACCGGAATCCTGGGTCTCGGTCAGTCGTCGGTTTCCCGGCACCTTCGCATACTGAAGGATGCCGGGCTGGTCACGGTTCGGAGGGCCGGGACATGGGCGTTCTACTCCTCCGCACCCGCCGGGGAGGATTCGCACGCGTCCCGGCTGCTCGGGTGCCTGCGCGAGGAGTTCGCCGGGGCGGACTCGCCCGACCTCCCCGCGGTGGAGCGTGCTCTCGCGGAGCGTCGCCGGGAGACCTCGGCGTTCTTCCGCGAGATCGCCCCGGAGTACGAGGAGCGGCGCGCCGCCGCGTTTGACCCCACGGCTCACATGGACGCCCTGGTGGAAGTCGTGGGGCGCGCGGAGACGCTCGTGGACCTGGGGACGGGCACCGGGCTTGCGCTTCGGGATCTCGCGCGGGTGTCGGCTCGCCTCATTGGGGTGGACGAGTCGGCGGAGATGCTGGGGATCGCCCGGCGGCGGATCGACGCGCGGGAACTCCCCGAGGTGGACCTTCGGCTGGGTGCGCTGGAGCACCTGCCGCTGTCCGACGGCGAGGCCGATGTCATGGTCGCCAACCTTGTCCTGCAACACATCGCCGATGTGAGAGGCGTGTTGCCGGAGATCCGGCGTGGCCTGGCCGCCGAGGGGCGGCTGGTGATCGCGGACCTTGCCGAACACGGCGACGAGGACCTCCGCGAAACCCTCGGCGCCCGCTGGCCCGGATTCTCGCCGCCGCAGCTTGTGTCCTGGCTGCGGGAAGCGGGCTTCACGCGGGTGACGCACCGGCTTGTATCGACGGATTCGCGGAGTCTCGCGGGTCCGGATGTTGTCTTGATGGAAGCGATGAAACCCTGACCTCAACCCTTCGCGCTTGCCCGGACGGGCTTCGCGGAGGACCATTCCACGGAAGGAGATCTTTCTTGAACACGACGACGAAACCCGGATACAAGGTTCTCGACATCACGCTGGCCGACTGGGGCCGGCGGGAGATGACGCTGGCCGAGCAGGAAATGCCCGGGCTGATGGCGCTTCGCGGGAAGTTCGGCAAGGAGAAGCCGCTGGCCGGTGCACGGATCGCCGGGTGTCTTCACATGACGATCCAGACGGCGGTGCTCATCGAAACGCTCCGCGAACTCGGCGCCGAAGTACAGTGGTCGAGCTGCAACATCTTCTCCACGCAGGACCATGCCGCGGCGGCCATCGCCGTCACCGGCGTGCCCGTCTACGCATGGAAGGGCGAGACGGAAGAGGAGTACGACTGGTGCATCGAACAGACGCTGGTTTTCCCGGACGGGCAGCCGCTCAACATGATTCTCGACGACGGGGGGGACCTCACCAAGCTCGTCCATGACAAGTACCCGGACTACTTCCAGGGAATCCGCGGGATTACCGAGGAAACGACGACGGGCGTTCGGCGGCTCTACCAGATGCACGAGTCGGGAGAGCTGTCCGCCCCGGCGATCAATGTGAACGACTCCGTCACGAAGTCCAAGTTCGACAACCTCTACGGATGCCGCGAATCTCTTGCGGACGGGATCAAGCGTGCGACGGACATCATGATCGCGGGGAAGGTCGTGGTGGTCGCGGGTTACGGAGATGTCGGGAAGGGATGCGCGCACGCCATGCGGAGCCTCGGTGCGCGCGTGCTCGTCACGGAAGTGGACCCGATCATCGCGTTGCAGGCGGCCATGGAGGGCTACGAAGTCACGACCATGGACGAGGCCTGTACCGTGGGCGACATCTTCGTCACGGCGACCGGGTGCTGCGATGTCGTGACGGGTGAGCACATGAGTCGGATGAAGAACGACTCGATCGTCTGCAACATCGGGCACTTCGATTCGGAAATCGAAGCGTCCTGGCTTCAGAAGAACGCCGAACGCGAAGAGGTGAAGCCGCAGGTCGACCGATGGAAGCTCCCGTCCGGGAACCACATTCTGCTGCTCGCGGAGGGACGGCTGGTGAATCTGGGCTGTGCGACCGGGCATCCGTCGTTCGTGATGTCGAACTCGTTCACGAATCAGGTGCTGGCACAGATAGAGTTGTGGGCGAAGCGCTCGGACTATGAAGTGGGCGTGTTCATGCTGCCGAAGCACCTCGACGAGGAAGTCGCCAGGCTTCATCTGGGCAAGCTCGGCGTGAAGCTCACGCAACTCACGCCCGAGCAGGCCGACTACCTCGGGATTCCGGTGGAAGGGCCGTACAAGCCGGAGTTTTATCGGTACTGACCGGAGGGAATGGTGAGCCCGGCATGAGGGAAGACGGCGCACGCGCCCCGCTGTTTGTGACGGGCGGTACGGGATTTGTCGGACGCGCGTTCCTCGCTCGCGTTGCGGGCGGGGGGCGTCGCGTGTCGTGCCTGTGTCGCGGGGCGGGGCCTCTTCCGGATGGGGACGGCGTGCGTCGTGTGTCCGGGGATCTCCTGAACCCGGAGCGGTATGCCGCCGCACTGGAAGAGGCCGAGGTGGTCGTGCACTGTGCGGCGCTCACCGGAAAGGCGTCCTCCGCAGAGCACTTTCGCGCCAATGCGGACGGCACGCGTGCGCTGGTAGATGCGTGCGTGCGCGCGGGAGGGAAACGCTTCCTCCATGTCAGCACGATCGCCGCCGCCTATCCGGGTGTTCGGCATTACCCTTACGCGCTCTCCAAGGCGGAAGCGGAGCGAATCGTCGCGGCCAGCGGCCTTGCTCACACGATCGTGCGGCCTACGGTGGTGCTGGGTGCCGGGTCCACCATCGGCCGTTCGCTGGCGCGCGCTGTTCGCGCTCCGGTGGTTCCGCTCTTTGGAGACTCCCGCGTGCAGCCGGTGCATGTGCACGATGTCGCCGAAGTGCTGGCCGGGATCGTCGAAGGGGACCGATTCGACGGAGAAGTTCTGGACGCGGGCGGCCCGGAGGCGGTGCCGTGGCCGGAGCTTCTTGCGCGGATCGGGAAAGCGGTGTGCGGGCGTTCTCCCCGCTTGCTGCGCGTTCCCGGCCGCGCGGCGGTCGCGGTTCTCGGCGCGATCGAATCGGTCACGGGGCCGGTGCTTCCCGTGACGGCCGCGCAGATCTATGCGTTCCTGTGCGATGGCTCCGCTCGGGCGGACTTTCCCGGCCCTCGCGAAGGGCGTGCCTGGAGGAGTCTGGATGCCATGATTCAGGAGATGGATGCCGATGGATGAGGTTCGTTCGCCCCGGAGGATTCTGGAGGACGAAGGCCGGACGCTGGGTCGGTACATCCTCGGCGAGGGCCCCGCCATGTTCATTCTGGAGAAGTATGTGCAGGCGCACGCGGCAGGGGTGGTGGAGCCTCCCGGCGGGGCGGACTCCTTCGATCGTCTTGTGGTCGAAGTGGCGCAGGGCGGTCACGGACTGACGCGCTTCGCCGACTCCTACTGTGCGCTCTTCCGTCGCGGCGGGTTGCTTCGCCGGAAACTGTCGCTTCTTGTCGCGCTCCTGGAGAGTGTCGCCCCGACGGACGCCGCCGTGGACCGCGTCACCGCGCCGGGTCGCACGCGCACGTTTCTGGATGCGGCATTTCGCGCGGCGGCTTTCGCGGTGCTTGCGGCGTTCTCCATCCCGGTATTCGGCCCGGCGCACCTGGCGCTGCGACGCAGGAGTGGAGGGCGCGCATGACGAAGCGCGCGACCGTCGTCGGTTCCGGCGCGAGCGGCGTGCACTTTGCCCGAACGCTCCTGGATCGCGGGTGGGAAGTGGAGATGTTCGATGTCGGGCGGGACGGACCCGCGCCCCCCAACCCGGACGACACCTTCCCGGCCCTGAAGCGGAACCTGACCGATCCGGTCAGGCATCTTCTCGGTGAGCACTTCGAAGGATTGACGCTGCCGGGCGGCGAGAAGGAGTACTACGGATTCCCTCCCGGGAAGGAGTATGTGTTCGAACGCGAGGAGTCCTTCGAGTTCAGGGCCGCGGGGTTTGAGCCGCTGATCTCCTTCGCGCGCGGTGGGCTGGCTCAGGCGTGGACTGCCGGGGCGTTTCCATTTGGCGCGGCCGATCTGGAGGAGTTTCCGCTTTCGTCCGATGATCTGCTCTCCCGGTACGGGGAGATTGCGGCCCGCATCGGCGTGACGGGAGTCGAGGACGATCTCGCTCCCTGGATGCCCGTCCATGCGAACCTGGGCACTCCGGGCGACCTGGACGAGCACTCCCGGGTGCTGCTGGATCGTGCGCGGGATCGCCGCGAGCCTCTCCGGAGCAAGCACCGCTGCCGCGTGGGGCGGTCGCGCGTGGCGGTTCTCCTGGAGGACCGCGACGGTCGTGGCGCGTGCGGCTATCTGGGTCGGTGCCTGCCGGGGTGTCCGGTGGGAGCGCTCTACACACCCGGCCACACGCTGGAGGAGTGCCTGCGTCATCCGGGCTTCCGTTACCGGAGCGGTCGCTATGTCTCTCGCTTCCGGACCGACGGAGGCCGTCGCGTCCTGGGGGTTGTGTCGAGGCCAGCCGGTGGCGGCGCGGAGGAGGAGACTCCGGTCGAAGTTCTGGTTCTGGCGGCGGGCACTCTCTCGACGGGCCGTATCGTCATGGAGTCGATTCGCCGGGACACGGGCCGGAGCGTGCGTCTGCCCGGACTCATGGACAACCGCCAGATTCTCGTGCCGTTTGTGAATCCGGCAATGGCCGGTCGGCCGGTCGATCCGGCTACTTATCAGTACCATCAGGTGCTGCTCGGCATCGACGGGGACTCCGCGGCCGATTCCATCCACGGGATTGTGACGACTCTCAAGGCGACGATGATCCACCCCATTGTTCAGAACCTTCCGCTCGACATGGCGTCGGCGCTTCGCGTGTTCGGGAACCTGCACGCCGCGCTGGGCCTTGTGAATGTCAATCTCTCCGACCACCGGCGGGACGATTGCCACCTGTCGCTGGAGGACGGGGCGCCGGGCGAGGACGCGCGGCTTGTCATTCGTTACGAACCGCCACGCGGGGAGCCCGGGCGAATCCGCCGGGCGGTGCGGCGCGTGCGTGGTGCGCTGCGGGAGTTGGGGTGCTTCGCGGTGCCGGGAATGGCCCACACGCGCCCCATGGGCGCCAGCGTCCATTACGCCGGGACGCTGCCGATGTCGCTTTCGCCCGCGCCGCTCACCACCTCCCCGGAAGGGCGCAGCCACGACTGGGAGAACCTCTATGCGGTCGACGGTTCCGTATTTCCGTTTCTTCCGTCAAAGAACCTCACCTTCACCCTGATGGCGAACGCGACGCGCGTCGCGGACCGGATGGCGGACGCACGAAGTGAGGCTTGATGACTTCCGACCGGTCGTTTCTGGTGGATGTGTCTAGCCAACAGTGATATCCTGATGCGGTCGCTTTCCGTTTCCCTGTCTCCCTCCGGAGAAGAGGCATGACTCGCTCCCTCGTTTTCGCGATCGCTCTCCCGACACTTCTGCCGGTCCTCGCCCTTGCGGCGGGCGCTCCCTCCTCTTCCGAAAAGGAAGCGCTTGTTCTCGTTGTGACGAAGTGGAACTCCAGCTGCTCGGGCAGCACTCGTTCCTCATGGGACAACATGGCGGACGCCTGGTACGACGACTTCACCGATTCTGGATCGACACCGGGTGGACACAGTTCCAAGGCATGGTCCCGGGACGGTTTCTACAAGAACGGCACCATTGTCGACAGCCAGTTCACCGACGACGACATCGTCAGTTGGGGTGACGATGATTCCAACGACAATGTGGACGATGTCGATGCGCTGATGGTCGCCCTGCACGGCTCGCACAACGGTGGCGCTCCGGGCGAATGGCGGGGAAGCGTGCGCGTGGACGAATCGGGAAGCGGGAACTGCGGCGCATGGCAGGCGCACATGGAGCTGGGCGACCACGATCTGGAATTCCTGCACCTGTCGTCCTGCCACAGCATGTGCGACCTCAATGAAGGGTATTCAAACTGGATGAATGCCTACAACGAACTGCATCAGGTGAACGGGTTCTACGGGCTCATGTGGATCAGCACGCTCTTCAACGGTCGCTACAGCGGGTTTTCCGACGACGCCTTCGACATCTCGATCGCGGAGTCCTGGGCCGACAATCAGTACAGCGGCGGGTTCTGGACCTGGGGTTACGATCACTGCCCGGTTTCGCTGGTCGCCGGGAACAGCTCCAGCAACGCGTCGTCCCGTGTCAGCAACGAGGAGTACGACTATGTCTACTCCGATCCGGGATCTACTTACTTCTGCTATATCTCCATCTCCGGTTGTGACCCGAAAGCGCACCCTTGATGACAACCGGGAGTTCTATCATGCGGAGAAGTGGCGTGAGATTCGTGATGGCGCGGGCTTGTCGCGTACTGTTGGCCGGGGCTCTTCTTGTTGCGGCGGCTCCCGGGGTGATGGCGGACGAGGCCCCGCCCGAGCAGGATCTTCCGCGCAACCTCACCCTTCAGGATTACAAGAACCAGATCGAGTCCACGCTTCCCGCCTACAGTTCCGGGATGCTCGACGTCCAGCCCGGCCCCGACTGGCTCGCAAGCGTCGATGTCCAGCAGGTAGCGCTGGCGGTGAATGATCTTCCCGCGCCCGGGGACATCGTGACGGAAGGGCTGCTCACCGAGGCGCACGACGCCGGAGACACCAAGTTCGTCAAGATCGACCGCGGCATCGGGCGCGTTCGATGGGCCAACAAGACCCGCCGCTTCGACTTCGACACCTCGCCGCATTCCGCAGTGGATCAGGGGGTTGCGCAGCAGGTGGTACTTGGAGTCTGCGATGCGCTCGGTATTCCCGCAGCGGAGCGCGCGGGTGTCTCCGTCGCGACGGTGATCGGGACTCCCGTGGGTCCGGGCGGCGAGGAGCCGAGCCACGACCGGGAACAGCTGGTGACCGTGGTGCGGACCGCAAACGGATTCCCGGTGTTTGAATCCCATGTGCGAGTGGCGGTTTCCAACCTGGCGACACCTGCGCGGCTTCTCGTTGTCTGGCCGCGCTTTGAGGTGCCCGCCGGGCTCAGTCTTCTCCCACGGGCAAGTGTGGTGGACGCCATCGCGAACAGGGTCTGGGAAGCGGAGTTTGGCGCGGAGGTGGAAATGGGCATCCGGATCGCCTACGCACCCGTGGGGAAACGCTTCCTGCCGGCGGCGGTCGTGGCGTTCTCGGATCCGCGCTCCGGGGAAGTGCTGGTCGTGCCACTGGTCGATCTACCCGGGGACTGGGATCTCGACGGGAAGCCGGACGCCGAAGACAACTGTCCCGAGCGGCCCAACCCGTGGCAGGAGGACCGTGACGACGACGGCGCCGGTGATCCGTGCGACAACTGTCCTGACATCTACAATCCGAGCCAGATCGACAGCGATGGAGACGGATTCGGGGATGCCTGTGACATGGCCGAAGGAGCCTGCATCCTGCTCGACCTCACTTGCGAAGTCCTGACGGCGGCCATCTGCGCCGCGGACAGCGGGACTTATCAAGGAGATGGCAGCCTGTGCGGTGCCGGAACAGGCATCGGCCCGCTGCCCGATGGCTCTGCGGTCACGCCGCTCTCTCTGAGCGTTCACCCGAACCCGGCGGTGGGTCTCAGCGCAGGCGTTCAGTTCACGCTCGGCGAGGACTCGATCGGGCTCGTTCGCGTGGATGTGTATGACATCCACGGACGCGTTGTACGGAACCTCACCGAAGAGGTCTTCGAGCGGACGGGGACTCATCGCGTTGCATGGGACGGTCAGGACGCGCAAGGCACACAGGTTGCGGGCGGAGTTTACTTTATCCGTGTGCGGACGATCTCCGGATCGGCCATGGAGAAGGTCACGATCCTCCGCTAGTTCGCCTCCGGGTCGGCTTCTTGCTCGCCGACCTCCGTGTTGGTGGCATCGTCGGCTTCCGTCGCTTCGCCTGCGTCTGTCGGGTCGGTCGCTTCGCCTGCCTCCGTCGGGTCTTCCTCCGGGACTTCCGGTGCGCGCTCCGGCAGAAGGAGCCATGCGCCTGCCGGGACCGTGACTCCATCCACATGGCCGGACGCGTTCGGCTTCTTCATGACGACATGCAGGTGTGTGTTGGTAGTGTGGTGCGTGAAGACGCCGTGATGGCGGGTGGAGTGGAAGCCGAGGAGCGTAGCGTGGGTCACATCGAGTGAGTCGCGCACGGCGGTGGCCATGTGCTCCTCGTGGGACGACGCGCCGGGCGGCAGCCGATCTCCGACGATGACATGCCAGTCGAGGTCACGCACGAACCCGCCCACCATGAACGGGAACGCGGACGAAGTGTCCACGCCCGCGACAAGAGCACTCCTCAGAATCCAAGCGTCCAGTTCCTCAAACGGCACATCCTGCCCGACCGAGTGACGCGTCCATCCGTCCACTCTTGCCGCGACGAGCGCGGCCGCACCCGCCTCGCTGGTTCGCATTCGCTCTGTGACGACCGTGCCGTCCTCATCGGTCCGCGAGAGCCAGATCTCGTCATCCACGATGGTGACCTCTCCCTCCAGGTCCGCCAGTGCGCCGAGGGCATAGGTGTGCGGTCCGGGGGTGATCTCGTCCAGGCGCACGCGGGCGTCGAGGCGGCCTTCGCGTACGACTTCGCGAAGAGAACCGTAGGTCGTCGCGCCGGTGGCGGAGGGTGCGTCCGCCGCGAAGGCGGTCCCCGCGAAGAGGACCGCCGAAGCGAGCAGTATGCGAAGGGGGATCATCGGAGGATCGTCACCTTTCCGGTGGCGGACCCGGCGGCGTGCCGGACCCGGCAGAGGTACACTCCGGCGGGAACGGAGTGGCCGCTTGCGTCCAGACCGTCCCACGGAACGGCATGCCGTCCGGAACCGCCGGGTGCGCCGGACAGGACGCGAACCACTCTTCCCGCCACATCGTGGACGGTGATCTCGGCGTGGCCCTCTCCGGACGCCGCCGGGATCGAATAGTCGAACACAGTACCCGACCCGGCCGGGTTGGGGAAGGCGGAGAGCGCGAGGGTGGACGCACTTGTCGCGCTCCACCCGGCGTCCACGACGGGGATCTCCCCGGAGCGATCCGGGATCCGGCGGCGGAGCCGGCCTCTGCCCCGGGAAGCGGAAGGGAGACCGGCCGCCGCCACGACTCCGCCGACCTTCTTCGGATGATGGAGCGCTACGGCGGCAATCGGGAACGGGTGGCGCAGGCGCTCGGGATCAGTCGCACGACCCTCTGGCGTCGGCTGAAGGAGAGCAAGGAGCCGCGGGACGGCTAGAGTGCCCGTCCGCGCAAGGCGAATCTAGAGAATACCGTCCAGGATTCGGAGTACCGCCGCGGCACTTTCTCTGGTGGAGTGGGCCTCCACGGTGGTCCGGGCGGCTGCGCCCATGCTGTCGCGAAGGTTGGCATCCGCGAGCATTCGGGAAAGTGCGTCCGCCAGTTGCGCGGCGTCGCCGGGTTCCACCAGGAGCCCGTTTTCGCCGTGGTGGACGACTTCCGGCACGCCCCCGACAGGCGTAGCGATCACCGCGCGGCCGGAGGCCATGGCCTCCAACAGCGAGATCGGCAGTCCCTCGCTGTACGACGGGAGCAGGAAGAGATCGCATCCCATGATCCAGGACGCGACCGCATCGTGCGACATGGATCCGTGGAACCGGAGAAGATCCGCGACGCCGTGTTCCGCCGCCGCTTCCGTCCAGCGAGCTTCCGGCGGAGTCCCCACCACATGGACCAGGAGTCCGGGGGGGAGGGTGTCGCGAATCCTGGAGAGCGCGTCCAGAAGCACCAGCCCGCCCTTCCGCTCGAACTTCAGCGCAACCATCAACGCCTGCGGCCCATCGGTCGACAGCCCCACCTTCTCCCTTGCCGCCGCCTTCTTTCCGGGAGTGAACTTGTCCGTGTTCACTCCCATGTGAATCGCGCGGACCTTCTCGGGGGGGATGTCGTAGCCGCTGATGATGTCGGCCTTGAGTTCTTCGCTGACCGCCACGATGGCCGCGGCACGCCGGAGAGTCCAGCCGGTGAGGAAGCGAAGCACGCGGGCGCGCTGCGGCATGTGGTAGATGTCTCCGCGATGCGAAGTGACGATGACCGGCGTTCGCCGGAGGGTGGCCGCCAGCAGCGCGATGGTGCCGGTCGGGAAGATGTAGTGCGCGTGAATGGCATCGTATCGAGTTCGGAAGACGGCGCGAACCGTCTTCGCAAAGAGCCGGAGGTACTTGCAGAGGATATCCCGCGGGCTTTTCCCCTCTCCGGTGTCTCCGATCACATCCACATCGGTTCCGAGAGCCCGGAGTGCCGCGACCTGCTCCTTCACAAAGGTGCCGCCGTATGGTTTGCGCGGGGACGGGAAGGTGTTGGAGACGACGAGCAGTTTCATGAACGGTCCTCTTCCTGGTTCCCGCCGACGATGCGCCGGAAGTAATCGGCATAGTCGTTCACGGTTCGGTCGAGCGTGAAGTGATCCTCGACGCGTTGCCTTCCCGCCGCGCCCATGCGCGCCGCTTGTGCGGGATCTTCGAGTACGCGCACGAAGGCGGCGGCGAGCGCTTCCGGATCTCCCGGGGGGACGATCCAGCCGGTCTCCCCGTCGACCACAAGATCGCGCACGCTTCCGACCTCCGTATTCACCGTCGGAATGCCGCACGCCATTCCTTCGGTCGTGGAGATGGGAAGCGTTTCCCGAAACGGGTGCGAGGACAGCGCCAGGAGATCCAGTCGAGGCAGGAATGTGGGAAGATCCCGGCGGCGGCCCAGCAGTTTGACAGAGTCGGTGAGCGATTCCTCCCGGATCAGCGTCGCGATGCGTTCTCTTTCGGGACCATCCCCCAGGATGTAAAAGCGCGCTTCGGGAACCGCGTTCAGTGTGAGTCTTGCCGCTCGGACGAAGACATCGTGCGCCTTTTCGGGGGTGAGCGACGCGACAATCCCCACGGCCTTCTCACCGGGAGCGGGGCCGTCCGCAATCGGCGGAAGACCGGCGCGGTCCAGCGGGCGGAACTTCCTGTGGTCCACGCCATTGAAAATCACATGGAGATTGTCCGGGCAGATGCCTTCTTCGCGGACGAGATACTCCTTCTGCACGCCCGCGCAGGCGATCACTCCGTTCAGCCGGCGGAGGATCCAGCGCACATCGGGGCTGAACATATGGTCGTGACCCCATCTGCCGGTCGCGTGAATGGCGGAGACATGCGCCCGACCCGGGGAGAGGGCCGCCAGAACGCGATCCACCAGCAGTGCGTTCCGGCCGGGCTCGCTGAAGATCAGTCGGCTCCGGTCGCCGCGCAACGCACGGAGGATTCGCCACAGAGCGAACACATCAAACTTGTGGCGCAGGAACCCCGCGTCCACCGGGCACCCGGCGGCTTCGAGTTCGTCGGCGAGGCTTCCCCTTCTCTTCAGGCACACCATCCGGAAGCGAAACCCGCGCGGCGTGAGTTGGCGCACAAGGTCCAGCGTGAGCTGCTGAAACCCGCCAGTTGAGAAGGAGTTGACGATGAAGAGGATGTCCATGGGCGTCCCGGCCGAAGGCCCTCATTAGCGAATCCGCGCGACGATAAACGCGGCCCGGGGAATCGTCAACGGTCGCGACTCCCGGGCGCCCTGTCACTCCAGCGGGAGCGGCACCCGGTTCAACGACCAGTCGTAGGATTCATGGCGAACGCGCACCTTTCCGGAATCCAGCGCGCGGGAAACATCTTCCCGATATCGCCCGACGAAGGAAGCCACGGACCCGGCCGCCTTCTCAAAGTCCCCGGCGTACCAGTCGAGGATCTTCGAGAGGTGGAGATCCCCCTTCTCGTCCATGAAGTTGTCCGGGGCGGTTCGGAGGAATGCGATCGTCTGCTCCTCCAGCTGTGCGTCGAGCGCGTCCGCTGTGTACGCACCGGGCCGGAGCGGCGGACATCCCTTCGACGCACAGTTCACGGCGAAGTGGATGCGTGGCTCGCTGAAGGTCTTGCGGATGATCCCGTGCTCGATGTCGTTGAGCGTTCGTTCCTGCCCCGCGACCGTCACGAGTTTCCGATCCCACGGCTTGCGGAGATCGCGTATTCCGTCCAGCGGGTAGTGCGTGAGAATGAGCTGGAGCGTCAACGCGTTGTAGAGATTGATCCACGCCGCGAGAGCCGCATCTCCGGAGAGCGTTGCGGGGTCTTTCGCAGCCACCGACGCAATGTAGGAGTCGAGCGCCGCGAGATCCGTCGATGAGGCGGACCAGGCTTCGTAGTCCACGCCATCCGCAGCGACATACTCCGAAAGGAGCTCGTCGAAGGGAGCGTGGTCGAAGGCCTCGGATGCATCCACGGAAGGGGCGGCCGCGGCCACGATGCCGATGAGAACCATCCCGGCGACAAGGGCGAACGCCCCCGGCGCGCCGGGTGAGCGGTGCCTCGTGGTGTTCATGGCGGACCTCCGGATGAGGGTGGATCGTACTGTGCGGCAGCGAGCGGAGGAGCGCCAGACCCGATCCGCCCGGCCCGGGCACGATCCAGGGCGAAGCGGGGGCCATTAGCGGAGAGGGGTGGATCTGCGCTGGCGGACGCGAAAATCAGGCATGATGCAAGAGGATTCAACAGAGAGACGCAGCGATCGAGCTATCTGTGATATACTCGCGAGGATCGGAGAGGAATAGGGAAGGATTTCAGCCCCAACGGCGAGGTGATGTTGTGGTGCGACGGGCGAAGGTGACAGCGGTGGCGGCTGCGGCGATGCTCTGCCCGGTCTCCGGTGTGCTTGCCGAGTCCTTCCACGAGGACTTCTCCACCGTCATCCATCGGGACGAAGCGGCCACGACCGCCTGGTGGGATACGGTGGAGGCGGAACTCAAGCTGTACCCCGGCGCGGGGACGGTTCCTTGCGTCATCGGTTCGGCGGGTACTTCCGGGGATGCGATGGATGTGGCCGTGTCGGGAGATCGCGCTTTTGTGGCGTGTGGCTTGGCCGGGCTGGCCGTGTTCGACATTGAGGATCCGACGGCGCCGGGTTCCGCGCGTGTCGGGATCGCGACCCCCGGAGAAGCACTGGCGGTTTCCGTGAAGGGGAATGCCATCTTTGTCGCGTGCGGCGCGGCGGGGCTGGCCGTCTTTGACGGGACGAATCCCCTGGCTCCCGGACTCCTGGCGCAACTGCCTCTTGTGGGCGACGCACAGGGAATCGCCGTGCGCGGAAACCGGCTCTTCCTCGCGGCGGGGTCGGGCGGCGTGCATGTTGTGGACATTTCCGACCTTGCTTCACCCACGCTTCTCGCGACGGAGTCCGGCACCGCCCCCGCGCTGGATGTTGTGGTCGCCGGGGATCGTGCGTTTGTCGCCTGTGGCGCGGCGGGGCTTTCCGTTCTCGATGTCACCGATCCGGCGGCTCCCGTGCCGCTTGCGCTGTTCAACACGCCGGGCGAAGCGCGAGCGGTCGCCCTTCGGGGAGAAACGGCGTGGATTGCGGATGCGGATCAGGGTCTTTGCGGCGTGGATATTTTCGATCCGGCGCACCCGGTCGCGGCGGGCGCTGCCTCACTCCCGGGTTCCGCCCTGGATCTGGCGATCGACGGGGATCGGGCGTGGGTCGCCGCCGGGGAGGCGGGGATTCTCCAGGTGGATGTCTCCGATCCCTTCGCACCGCTTCCGGAAGCCGGCGTGGTCGCCGTGGCTTCGGCGCAGGCGGTCGCCCTCAGCGGCTTCCACGCATTCGTGGCGGCGTCCGGAGCGGGAGCTTCGCATCTGGTGGCGGTCCGGATCAGCGAACCCGTCCCCGATCCGACGCTTCTGGCCTCGCTGGATACTCCCGGCTACGCACGGGATGTCTTCCTCGACGGGGATTACGCTTTCGTCGCCGACTTTGAAGACGGGCTCTCCGTCGTGGATGTCTCCGACCCCGGGAATCCGGTGCTCGCCGGAGGGCTTCCGCTTCCGGAAGATCACCACAGCGTTCTGGTGGACGGGGACCTGGCACTCCTGAACTCGCGGCATGACGACTTCTACACGGTGGATGTGTCCGACCCGACCCACCCCGTACTTCTCGGGTCGCTCCAGACGACGGCCACCGAACTGGAGGAGATGGCCGTCGAGGGGGACTATGTCTACATCTGCGATTCAGTCACCGGGTTTTTGACCGTTGTGGACATTTCCGACCCGACGAATCCGACCGAAGCCGCGACGATCCTCTCTCCGACGCGCTACACATGGGACATCGCGGTCGCGGGGAACCGGGCGTTCCTCGCGGGGAATCTGGATGGACTGGGTGTCGTGGACATTTCCGACCCGCTGAACCCCGTCGCCGTCGGATCGACCACGGTTCCCGGGTATGCGCGAGCCGTGGCGATCTCCGGGGACCGCGCATTCGTGGCCTGTGGGTACGAGGGCGTCACCGTGGTCGATGTGACGAACCCGGACCATCCGGTCGTGGGCTCGACGGTGGATACGGCGGACTATGCGCACTGCGTGCGCGTGTGGGGGAACCGACTGTTCGTCGCGGACAAGTTCGGCGGGGTGGTCACGATGGACATCACGGACGGAGACCACCCGGTGATCGTCGGAGGCATGGACACGCCGGACAAGGCGAACCAGCTTTCGGTATCCGGGACGCTGCTCTGCGTTGCCGACGGCAACTCGGGCCTGCAGGTGGCGCGGATCGCCACGATGGACCCCGCCTTCGACTCGCTTCGCAACACGGGGCAGTCGCTTGCACTCTCAAACCCCATGCCGGTGCGCCTGGAAGCCAATCCCGCGATTGTCGGGCAGTACGATACGCCGGACTACGCGCACGGTGTGGCCGTGGCGGGGGACTACGCATTTGTCGCGGACTATACGCAGGGGCTGGTCGTCGTGGATGTCTCCGACCCGGAGAATCCGGAACTGGCCGGAAGCGCGGGAACGCCCGACTACGCGCGCGCGGTCTCGGTCGTTGCGGATGTGGCGTGGGTGGCCGACGGATTCCGGGGTCTCCACGGGTACGATGTCTCGGACCCGACGGCGCCGACGCTTCTCGGCAGCGTGGACACGCCGGGGGATGCGTTTGATGTGGCGCTCCACGGTGACTACGCATTCGTGGCGGACGGCCATCGCGGCCTTGCGGTGGTGAATGTGTCGAACCCCGCGTCGCCGTCTCTCGTTGCCACACTCGCAAAACCCGACTTTGCCGTGGACCTGGAGATCTCCGGGCAGTACCTCTTCGCGGGAGACAAGGGTTATGGCCTGCGTGTCTTCGATCTGACGGATCCGTCCGCACCCGTGCTTGCCGGAAGCGTCCGGTCTCCGGGATGGATGACGGAGGTCGCCGTCTACGGGAATCACGCATTCCTGGCGGACGGGTGGGCGGGTCTTACGGTGGTGGATGTCACCGACCCGACCGCGCCGGAAGTGGCGGCTTCTCTGGAGACTCCGGGAGACGCCGTGGGTGTTTCGGTTGCGGGGGCGTACGCGCTCGTATCCGACGGGGCCAGCTTCCAGATGGTGGACATCACTCACCCGGCCGCGCCGGTTCTCGGTCCCGCGTTGGGCCTCCCGTCGTATGCCATCTCCATGGCGACGCGGGGGAACTACGCATTCGTGGCGGACCACTGGGCGGGGCTCGTGATCGTGGGACTCGGCACCGGGGGGGCGCAACCGATCACCGGCGTGCGTCTTGTGACGACGCAGGCCGAGACGGTCACCTGGGAGATCACCGCGGACGGAGGCGCGAACTGGCAGGCGATCCTCCCGGACGGCGCGTGGAATCCGGTCGTCCACACGGGCACGGATCTTCGCTGGCGTTCCTCCCATTCCGTCGCGACTTTCGGAGTGAATCCCGCGTGTTCGGATCTCGTGGTGGAGTGGACGCATGGAGTGCGCATGGGAAGCCCGTCGACCGATGTCGGCCCGGGTTCGCTCCCGGCCATCGCGGCGTCGCACCGCGTCTCTCCCAATCCCTTCCGCACGCAGACCGCAGTCCGGTATGATGTTCCCGAGGGGTCGGGCGACCTGCGGATTGACATCTTCGATGTCAGCGGTCGCCTCGTTCGTCGACTGGCGTCCGGTCCCGCGTTGTCCGGCGGGCACACGCTGAACTGGGACGGCACCGACGATGCCTCCGTGGCGGTGGGGGCTGGCGTTTACTTCGTGCGATACACGCTCTCCGGGCATTCCGGCACGCGGAAGGTGACGCTCCTGCGGTGACGGGGGAGGGGACGGTCGGCCGATTGCTTCCGGCCGCCCACGCCTGCGCTCGCTGTCGGTATTCCCCAGTTGTGCTAGAGTGGAGCTTCCCTCGCCCCTCCCCGAGGAAGGACGGCTGCTTTGGCCTTGGGACGACCGGTCTTTGTCGTGGGTTCGCCGCGAACGGGCACCACCCTCGCAAAAGAGATTCTCAACCGTCATCCGCGGATTCACCTGCTGGACGAAGTCCACTTCTTCGAGCGGATTCTCGACGATCGCGCTCGGCTCGGGGATCTCTCGGAGGACGCATCGCTGGACCGCGCGATCGAACGGATTCGCTGGATCGTGGCGGAGTACGGCAGCGATCCTCTGCTGGCCGATGTCCTCGGGCCGGATGTATACCGGGACCGGGTGCGAGCGGCCGGCGGTGATTACCGGGCGCTTCTGGAAGTGCTGCTTCGAACGGGTGCGGACCTGAAGCACGCGGACTTCTGGGGAGACTCCAGCCCGCAGGACATCCTCTACCTTTCCACCATCCTCCGGTGGTTTCCGGACGCGCGCATCGTGGCGCTCATCCGGGACCCCCGCGCCTTTCTTGCCTCGTACAAGAACTACCACCGCCGGGAAGTGTCCACCTACCGGGAGCGATACAACCCGATCACCAACTCTCTCCTCTGGCGAAGCTACATGACCGCACTTCTGGAAGCGCGCGGGGAACCGTGGGGCGCGGCGGTTCATGAACTTCGCTACGAAGACCTGGTGGCGGATCCGGAGGCGCACACGCGTCTCCTTTGCGATCACATCGGCGTCGAGTATGACCCCGCGATGGTGGTCGTGGACTCCGCCAACACTTCGTTCGGAGACGAGGCGGCGTCCGGAACGGCCGCCGGGATCTTCACGGACTCCCGGGACCGGTGGCGGACAGAACTCACGAAGACGGAGGTCTGGATCGGTGAGCGGGTCTTCGGCGGCGTCATGGAAGAGCTCGGCTTCGCGCGTTCCTCGCGTTCCGGCATGCTTCCACCGTCCCTTCCGGAGACGGCGCGAATCCTGTCACTCATACCCGTCCGGCTGTTCAATATGCTCTTTCGCGGACTCAAGCCGGTCAGGATTTCCAAGATCCGCCGCGTCTTCACTCTCTTCCGGCGACGATAGGCAAGCTCGCTTTTCCACGCACGGATCCCCCGTCAAGGGTGTCCTCCCCCGGGCCGATTCAGAGGAGAGAACGAGACTCTTCGCACTGACCATCCCTTGCCGTGCATCCGGGGAAGACCTTGAGAATCCTGATTGCCGAAGACGATCCCACCTCACTGAGGGTCCTGGAGACCTTCCTCGGGCGTTGGGGATACGAGGTGGTGTCCGCGCGCGACGGGATCGAGGCGTGGGAGTTGCTCGAACGACCCGATGCGCCCCGCCTGGTGGTGCTCGACTGGATGATGCCGGGGATGGAAGGTCTGGAGATTGTGCGACGCCTTCGCGAGGCCGAGGAGGATTCGGGCGAACACTCCGCACGGTACCTCATTATGCTGACGGCCAAGGGAAGCCGGGAGGACACGCTTGAAGGGCTGCGTGCGGGAGTTGACGACTATGTCTCGAAGCCCTTCGACAAGGACGAACTCAAAGCCCGACTGAGCGTCGGAGCGCGAATGGTCAGTCTTCAGGCGAAGCTTGCCGAACGCGTGTTCGAGCTGGAGGCCGCGCTCGGGCAGGTGAAGGCGCTTCGAGGACTGCTCCCCATTTGCTCCTACTGCAAGAAGATCCGCGATGACCGGAACTACTGGACGGAAGTCGAGAGTTATGTGGAACGGCATTCGCACGCCGAGTTCAGCCACGGCGTCTGCCCCGACTGCTATCAGGAGCACCTGAAGCCGGACCTCGACGAGATGCGCCGCCAGCCGCCGAGTTCAACCGGATCCTGAAGGCCTCTTCCCGGTGCGGGGCGATCACGGTATGATGATGCCGATACCGGTTGCCCACCCGTGCGCGTCATGATGAGAGGTCCCGATGCCCGTCAGGCTGGTTTGCGCGTTCACACTCCTCGGCATGGTCACTCTGATCGTCGCATGCTCCGGAAGCGGGACGGGTCCGGGCTCGGGAGATGCCTCGGGCCTTTTTGACAGCCCGGAAGACTGTGGCTCCTGCCATCCGCAGCATCTTCAGGAGTGGCAGCGTTCCATGCACGCATACGGCGCGACGGATCCCATCATGCTTCGCCTGCGGGAGATCGCGGAAGAAATGGGCGCGGGAGGCGTCGGAGAAGAGTGCATTCAGTGTCATGGTCCTTCGCAGGCTCGCGCGGAAGAGATGGAGGACCCCGGCGTGGACCCGCAGGATCTGGCGGAGCACGGGTTGTCCTGCGATGTCTGCCATTCCATCTCGGAAGTGCCGCCTGTCGCGGACATTTCCTTCCTTGCGGATCTGGACCCCACGGGCGCGAAGTACGGGCGGATGACGGATCCCGTCCCGAACGAGGACCACCCGTCTCTTCACCGATCGTTCTTCGGGTCTTCCGCGATCTGCGCACCTTGCCATCAGGTGGACCTACCGGATGGGGTCGGGCTGGAGAACACATTCCGCGAATGGCAGCAGACCAACCTCTCCGGCATGGGGGTGGAATGCCAGACCTGCCACATGAAGACCTACACGGGTCGTGCCGCTACGGATTCGCCCGTCCGCGAGGGAATCCACCGGCATACGGTGGTCGGCGTGGACTACGCCTACGCCCCGTTTCAGGGGATCGATCTGGAGGCGCAGAAGGCGGACATTCAGGATCTGCTGGAGAATGCGGTCTCCGTGAGTGTGGAAGGGATCCCGGCAGAAGCGGCCCCGGGCGAGGCGCTGGATGTGGTGGTTCGCGTGACCAACGACCAGACCGGGCACTCCATCCCGTCGGGCGTTTCGTTTTCGAGGGAGATGTGGGTCTCGATTGCCGTGACGGACAGTGCCGGTGCGTCGGTGTATCGGTCAGGGTACCTTCTGGCCAACGGAGACCTGGTCACGGTGGCGGAGGATCCGGATCTCACGCTGTTCCACTCGAAGCTCTACGACGCAGACGGGGAACGCACGCTTCTTTCGTTTGTGGCCACCTCCATCGACGATTCGCTGCTCCTTCCGTACATGAGCACGCGCACCGCGCACTATCCGGTGACGGTCCCCGCGGCGGCTTCCGGACCGCTGACGGTGGAGATCATGCTTCGGTTCCGACCGATCGCCCCGCCCATTCTGCGCGCCATTGATCTTCCCGAGTTGCTTCCGATCGAGATCTTCGATATGTGGAGCGCATCGTATACCGTGGCGGTGACGGGCTAGCCCCGGCTCTGCTCCTCAGCCTCTCTGCGCAGCTCCCGAACCCGTGCGGCGGCGCGCGCGGCTTCTTCGGTGCGTTTCGCCTTCTCCAGGAGTCTCGCGAGTTTCCTTGCCACGGAGATGTCGTCCGGCCGGCCCAGGAGCACCCTCTGGAGAATGCGGATTTCGCGGTCGCGCTTGTTCACCACATGAAAGGTGGCGAGGACTCGCTCCGCCTCTTCCGGCCGCTCACTCTGGCGAAGGATCCGCGCCAGGTTGTAGTGCGCGGAAGGGATGTGCGGCTGCATCCGGATGGTTGCGCGGAAGTCCTCCTCCGCGCCGTCGAAATCCCCCCCGCGCATTCGTGAGAGTCCGCGCAGGTGGACGAGTTCCCCGTCCCGGGGATGCTTGCGGAGGTATTCCTCCACCAGCGGGTCGCCTTCGTCCTGATGGCCCGCGAGCACCAGCGACCGGGCAAGGCCGCGAAGGGCCGGGGAACTCTCCGGGGCGAGCTCGTGCGCTCTTCGGAATGCGACGACCGCGCCTTCGTTGTCAGCGGCGCCCAGAAGAAGGCGGCCGAGCAGCAGGTGGCCCTCCAGGTGAACGGGATCGAGGTGCAGCGCCCTTCGCGCGGAGGCGATGGCATCCACGGGATGGAAGCGGGAATCGTCGAGGCGCGCGGAGATCCGGTGCGACTCTGGGTCCGCGTCGTTCAGTTCCAGTGCGCGGGTGATCGCACGGACGCCTCGACGGGTGCGTCCGGCGCGAAGGCAGGTCTGCGCGAGAAGCCGGTGGGCCTGCGGGGAGTCCGGGTGGTCCGCGCACACCTTGACTAGAAGACGGAACGCATCCTCGATCCGGCCTTCGGACAGGGCGGCGCTGGGCGTCTCCAGAAACGGTGGGGTGCTTTCCGATTCCCCGCCGGGGGAGCAGGATGTGGATGTGAGCAGCGTGAGGAGAAGCGT
Source organism: Gemmatimonadota bacterium (assembly GCA_030747075.1). NCBI lineage: Bacteria > Pseudomonadati > Gemmatimonadota > Gemmatimonadota bacterium. The sequence continues at coordinate 9,589 of JASLLL010000012.1, read as the reverse complement.
GGCTGTGGACGCGAACGCGGGCAGGCGAGGTTCGTGGCAGGGGGCGCCACGCTTCGCGAAGTTCACGGTGCGGGCGTCTCCTTCTCAGGGGCCGGGTGGGGAATCCCGTGCGACGGAGCCAGCGCGAAGCTCAACTCGAAGACGCTGCCCTCGCCGAGGCGGCTGGTTGCCCTGATGTCGCCGCCGAGAGCCCGTGCGAGTCTGCGCGAGATGCTGAGGCCCAGTCCGGTTCCGCCGTACTTGCGTGCGGTGGAGGAGTCTCCCTGCGTGAAGGGCTCGAAGATCGTCGCCATTTCCTCCGGGCGGATCCCGATCCCGGAATCCTCGACGCGCACCTGGAGCGTGTTGCCGTCGCTCCCCGGCTTCCTCCTCGTGACGATTCCGACCTTGCCCTCTCTCGTGAACTTGATGGCGTTTCCGACAAGGTTCACGAGGATCTGGCGCAGGCGTGTCGGATCTCCCCGGATGATGCCCGGGACTTCGCCCTCGTAGTCCACGACCAGCGTGATCCCCCGCTCGGCGGCCCGAATCCGCATGGTGGACACGATTCCCTGAATCATCTGGGGCAGATCGAAGTCGATGTGCTCGATGACCAGTTCCCCCGCCTCGATCCTGGAGAGATCCAGAACCTCATTGAGAATCTGCAGCAGATGTTCCCCGTTGCTCTTGATGATTCCCGCGTACTCGGCAAGGTCCTCGCGGGAGAGTTCCGCGTCCAGAATCAGGTCCGCGTAGCCGAGGACCGCGGTCATCGGCGTGCGGATTTCGTGGCTCATGTTTGCGAGGAAGGCGCTCTTCGCGGCGCTGGCCATGAGAGCTTTCTCCAGAGCCAGTTCGAGTTCGGCGGAGCGTCGAGTCGCTTCGCTCTCCATGCCGCGACGGTAACCCATTCCGAAGATTTCGCGAAGAGTCGGGATCCTCGTCGCGGAAGCCACAGAGTGGGAGGCACGGGATTGCCGGATGCCGGTATTCAGGATGCTCATCGATCCCCTCAAGACGGAAGCGTGCGATGAGTCCGGGAGTCCCGGACCCCATGCGGAAGTGATGGCGGGAGAAACAGCCTCCCAGCGGGGTATCGGCAGAGGGAGCGGAGTGCTTGACCGGACGGGGCGGGAGAAGGGTGAGCAGGCAGTCTGGCCGGGTGTGGCGGAAGAAACGCCGTGAGCGGCGTGGCCTAGCGGTAGAGGCTCTTCACCTTGCCCCAGGAAGCATCGGCCAGACCGATGACCGCCGGGCCGAACTTCTGGATACGGTTGTTCAGCGTGTCCGCAACATAGTAGTGCTCGTCGTCCGGCGCGATCGCAACGGCGGTGGGGAAGTAGAACCAGCCGGGATTGGTTCCCAGCCACCCCCAGGAGGTGAAGTAGTTGCCGTGGCCCGTGAAGCCCTGAACGCGATGGTTGTAGGTATCGGCGACGAAGACGCGTCCGCGCCCGTCGGTCGTCAGGCGATTGGCGACCGAGAAGTACCCGTTGCTGCCGCCCATGCCTCCCCACTGGTCCAGGAAGGTCCCATCGGTGAGGAACTTCTGGATGCGGTAGTTGTAGGTGTCGGAGACATAGACATAGCCGAGTACGCTGACGGCTACCCCGAACGGACTGTTGAACTGGGCGGGGCCGAAGCCCATGTTTCCCCACTCGGCGAGGAAGGTGCCGTCAGGCGCGAACTTCTGGATGCGGTTGTTGTAGGTGTCCGCGACATAGAGATTGCCGACGGCGTCGGTATCGAGCCCGGTGGGGTTGCTGAACTCACCCGGACCCGCTCCGAACGAACCCCAGGAGTGGAGATAGATCCCGGCGGACGAGAACTTCTGAATCCGGTGGTTGAATGTGTCGGCGACAAAGATGGTGTTGTCATCGGAGACGGTGATCCCGGCGGGCTGAATGAAGTGCCCGTTGGTGGAACCCATGCCGCCCCATGAGTCGAGGAACGCCCCGTCGGGGGAGAACTTCTGGACGCGGTGGTTGTAGGTGTCGGCGACATACACGCAACCGTCCGGTCCGACAGCAAGGTCTGCCGGGCTGGAGAACTGCGAAGCCCCGCTCCCGGGACTTCCCCATGACAACAGATACTCCGGAGGAGCCTTCACGGCGGACGCGGGAGGAGACACGATCGCGATCACGCAAAGAGCCGACACGAGCAGCCCGAACGCCTTCACGATCAGTCCTTGTGTTCGCTTTCTGAACACACCAGCCTCCACATTGCCACCCACTCGAAAAGCGATCGGCTTCCCCGGCCCTTCCTCTGAATCGGGCCGTGCGGTGCCGGGCTTGATCCGCCAAGCCGAGTTCACTTCGGCCGGGCACTGCGCAGAGATCCGATCAGATACTCCACGCCACAGAAGGAGACCTCCGGCGAGAGTTCTCCCACTCGTTGAATATTATAGCAGGGAAGAGGGGGTGGTGACAGTAAAAAGCTAAGGTTCTGAGCTGACGGTGTTTGCGAGGGAGGCGGTATGATTTCAGCGTCGAATGCTGGAAGGGTGGGAGCATTGTTTATGACGCTTTCTTGCGAACCAAGGAGCCCGCAACAGGTGAAACTGCAGGTAGTTGCGGTGGTTTCAGGGGTTTCTTGTGCAAGCTGGCACCGGGATGAGAAAAGTAGCGGACGGCAAGGTCTCCTTTCTTGACAGGGAGCGGTGTTTCTCTGTGAACCTTGCACTTTTCTCGATGAACTCCGGGTTGCCGGCGTGACGCGCCGAACTCGGGGACAGGCCGGGTGGGCAGGCCCAGGGCGTGTTCCAGCACATGTCGCTCAAACAACTCCAGCGCATGGGGTGCCTCTTCTCCCAGGGCCCAGAAGCGCGTGGCGCCCACGCGGAGTGTGTGCAGATGCTGCGCAGCCGGGCGGATCGCGGCGCGAAGGGCATGCAGGAGCCGGGACGCGCGGTGGCGGGCGGGCGGGAGTTCCAGTGGGGTGTCAACGCTCAAGAGGCGTCGTACTTCCGAGATGGCGAGCATGGTGCGGGACCTCCCCGGGGAATGGTGGAAACCGTGGGGGAGGCGCTCTGCCAACGGCGTGCCCCGACCCTACTCACGGATCGGGGCAGTCGCAAGTGATCCGCGGATCAGCCAGCCGGGGTGGCCTGCTCCAGCATGCGGTCGACATCCTCGCAGGTGGTCCGCACTGCGGACACGGAAGCCTCCAGTGCGGTGGCCTCGGCATCGGTGAGTTCGGTCTCGATGATCTTCTCCACGCCATTGGCACCAAGCACCGCAGGCACGCCGACAAAGAGACCGTCTACGCCGTACTCCCCTTCGAGGAGGGTGCAGACCGGGGTGACCTTCTTGCGATCGAAGAGGATGGACTCCGCCATCTCCAGCGCTGACAGCGCGGGCGACACAAACGCCGAGCCGAATCCCAGGAGACCGACGACCTCTCCGCCCGCCTTTCGGGTGCGGGCTTCGATGGCGTCGAGGTCTTCGGAGGACACGAACTTCTCGACGGGCATTCCGGCGATCCGACAGCAGCTGCGCACCGGAACCATGGTGTCGCCGTGGCCGCCGAGAACGAGAGCCTCCACATTGTCCACGCTCACACCGGCGGCTTGCGCGACGAACCAGCGGTAGCGCGCCGAGTCGAGCACCCCCGCCATGCCGATCAGGCGGTTCTTCGGGATGCCGAGCTTCCGATAGAGCGTGTAGACGATGGCGTCCAGCGGATTGGCGACGGAGATGACGGTGGCATCCGGGCAGTGGTCCGCGATCCCCTTCGCCACCTGGCCGGTCACCTTCAGGTTGATCGACAGGAGTTCATCTCTCGACGGGAAGGTCCCGTCCGGACGCGCTTTTCTCGGCACGCCCGCTGTGTTGATCACCATGTCGCAGCCCGCGAGCACATCGTAGTCGCGTCCGGCCTCCACGGAGACATCGCTGCCGAGGAGCGGAGTTCCTTCCAGGATGTCGAGCGCTTTGCCGCGCGCGACGGACTGGCTCTTCGTGGTCTCCTGCCTCTCGGGCGGATCCTCCGGATTCACAAAGGGAGCCGGGTCGGTGACCGCGATCGTCCGGGCCAGCTGCCGCCGGACGAGTTCCTGAACGAGCACCCCCCCGATGTTTCCTGCGCCGATGACACCGATCTTCTCAAGCACTTCAGCACTCCTTGTTCAACCCACGATTGAGTCCGGGCAGGAAGCCCTCCGCGCCGGGAGAGCCACCGGGACGGACGCGCCCCAATACTGGCCCAATGTACGGGTGAACACCGGAAGATCAAGGGATTCAGGGAGGGCGCGGCTTCGTGCGGGCGGCGAAGAGTGCGTGACGATGCAGGCACTCGTGCAATATCCTGCGCAGCCGCGGACAAACGGGGGGAGAGCAGGATGCGGGATTTGCACGGTGCGCGGCGGGAGAGGTGTGTCGCCGTGGCGGGGATTGCGGGAGTCGCGTGCATGGCGGGAGGCATGGCTGCCGCAGTCTTGGCCTATGATCGGCCGGGTGGACCGGGGTACTCGTTCGCAAACCACTTCGTATCCGAACTCGGCTGGGCGGAGTCGTCGCCGCGCGCGTGGGCGTTCAATGGAGGCGTGGCACTTGCCGGGCTCCTGTTCACGCCGATTCTGTGGAGAGTGGCGCGACTCGAAGGGACGCGGTGGGGGTTCGTGGCGGGGGGAGTCGGCGTGGCCACGGGCCTTGCGGGCGTGCTGGTCGGCCTGGTCCCCATGGGCGGCGGCGGTCCGCATCTGGTTCTGGCGGCGGTGTACTTCTGGCTCCTGATGATTGGGGCGATTCTCTACACGGCGGTGTTTCGTCAGGCGGCCCGGGAAGGCCGGGCACGCGGCCTGTATCGGGCGAGCCGTGCGCTTCTCGCGGGATGCGTCGCATTCACCGCTGCCCCCAAAGGCGAACTCATGGCCGCCCACCGGAACTTCGAAGCGTATGCGCTGTCCGCCCGGCCCGCAGTTCGATTGCTGGCCCTGCTGGAGTGGTGCGTGATTGCGCTTGCCGTAGTTTTTGTTCTGGTCGCCGCGGCGCATCTGCTGCGCCGCGGCGACGCTTCATCGCCTATCGGATGAGAGTCAGCTTGACCGTGCGATGGATTCCGGGGGCGGCGATCCGCGCGAAGTAGACGCCGGCGGGTACGGGGCGGTGAGCATTGTCGAGTCCGTCCCAGTGCGTCTCCTGCGGACCGGCTGACATCGCGCCCGTGGTGAGCGTGCGGACGACACGCCCGCGCACATCCACGATCGAGAGCGATGCGCCCCCCGCGTCGGGCATCGTCCAGGAGATGGCGGTTCCGGTGCCGAAGGGGTTCGGGCGCGCGGCGGGAGCGGTGGCGGTCGCGGGCGGAATGGCGTCGACACCGGTTGCGCTGGTGACCAGCGCGTCGAGGTTCGTGCTCCAGACGCCGTAGCGGGTGCGGTCGGCCATCTCCATGACGCCCGCGGTCGCCCCCGCATTGCTGGAGAGCCCATACGGTTCGCAGTAGTCCCACATGTCGGGCCAGGCGACCGCGATTCCGGCGTCGGTGTCGGTGGGCGGGAGAGCGGGAGCCGCGACGACCTCACGGTAGTAGACCTCGTCCGGGTTGAGGCGGCACCAGAGACCGTTTGCCGTGAGGCCGTGGTACGCCTGCTGGATGTGCGGATGGCCCGCATGCGCCTGCACATGGTCGGATTGCCCGAACGCAAGCATGCAGCGGAGTCCGGGTTGGTTTGCGGCGACTTCATCGTACTGAGTGGTGGGGTCGCGCAGCTCCCAGTAGGCGCTCGCCTGAGCCGTGTCCGCGACCACGGAGGGCCAGGAGGCTCCGTAGACTCCGGAGGCTGCCGCCGCGCGCGTCACTTCATTGGAGTGATTCAACTGGAGCGCCCCGCCGATGTACGCGGGGAGCGGATTGAAGAAGTAGTCCTCGCCGATGTCGATCGTGCCGTTCCCGTCGAGGTCCAGGCAGGTGGGGTCCGACGGGTCGAAGTCCAGCGTTCCGTTCGCGTTCCCGTCGATGAAGAGCACGCCGGTGTGCGGATACGGCGCGTGCACGCCACCGGGATCAAGGACGGTCCGCGTGTAGGTGGGGTCGAAGGCCAGGTTCGTGAAGTCGATCGTGATCGAAGTGTCCGAGTAGGCGGTGATGTAGGGGTTGTCGCCGTCGTCGTCGGGGACTCCGTTGCCGTCGTCGTCGACGGAGGGGTCGCAGTCGCGGTCCTTGACGCCGACCTCGCCCAATACGGTCTGTCCGCCGGTCGGATTCTCCCACCCGACAAAGTAGGACAGCGCGGGGAGTTCCGAGCCGTGGTTCGCGAGGGTGGCCATGGTGGCGGGACCACCGTTCGAGGAGCCGAGCACCCCGAGGTTGCCGGTGCGAACGGGTATGGGGGCGACATCGTGGATCGTGCGGGAGAGCGTGTCCGTCTTGAGTCCGGCCGCGAAGAGGATGACATCGCGGAGGGCCATGCGGCAGAGCGCGCCCCGGTAGTCGTAGAGGCCGTCGCTGGAGTAGGGGCCGGAGGAGCCGCCGGGATAGAGGAAGGTGAGTACCGCGAAGCCCTTCCCGGCGAGGATGTCTCCGCCGGTGAGGCTCCCGGGGGTATGGCCGCCCGGCGACAGTACGAGTACCGGGGCTCCGTCGGAGTAGCGCGGCCCGACCGACGGAGGCGGAAGCGTGACGCGAACGGCGAGGTGGCCGCCTCCGGTGGCGTCGCTGGGAAGCTGCAGGTTGAAGACGGGCGGCGCGGAAGCCGACGCGGGCGAGAGCGGAGCCAGTGCAAACAGGGACGCACAGACGGCGGCCCTTGCGGGGAAGCGGATCATCGATGTCCTCCCGGGCCGGCCTTGTGGTCTCGTGGACCCACGGCAAGGATACCGCTCACTGCGTGCCGCTTGCAAGCGAGGGGGAGGAAGCGGTCCGGGCGTGCCGCAGGGGGGATTCGGCGGCAGGATGGAATCGGCTGTGCGGGAGGTGGTATGCTGGGGTCGCTTGGCCGCGTTCCCTCTCCCCCCGGAGGCTTCTCATGCAGCGAACCCGTTTCCTCGCGTCAGGCACGCTGGTGGCTGCCGCCGCGCTTCTCGCTCCGCCGGCTCTCGCAGCCCCCCCCGACACATCATGGACACACCTCGTCGCGCTTCCCGGATGGCAGGAAGGGCACGCGATCGCGGAGGCGGCTGACGGCGGTGTTTTCGTCGGCGGGTACTCCCAGAACGCCGGAGACACGGACGCGCTCCTGGTGCGCGCGGACGCCGGTGGCGACACGCTCTGGACGCGGACATACGGCGGCCCCGGATGGGAGGACTGCCGGGCGCTCGTGGTCCTGCCGGATGGCGGCGTGGCGATGGCGGGGCAGACGAAGTCGAGCGGCGCGGGGGAGAGCGATGTGTATGTCGTGCGGGCGAACGCGGGAGGCGCGGTGGAGTGGGAGAAGACCTGGGGCGGCGCCGCGCACGATGACGGGCAGTGGATTGAGACGCTGCCCGACGGCGGTTTCGCGATCGCCGGGGAGACGAAGTCGAGCGGTGCGGGCGGGAGCGACTTCCTGCTCGTGCGCACGGACTCAACGGGCGCGACGCTGTGGGAGGCGACCTACGGAGGCGCGGGAGACGAGGACTGCCAGTGGGGGCACGCGACGGCCGACGGCGGGTTCGTTCTCACCGGTTCGACCACCTCCTACGGGGCGGGCGGCGTGGATGCGTATCTCGTCAAGACGGATGCGGGCGGCCTGACGGAATGGGAGGCGACCTACGGCGGCGCGGACCGGGATCTGACCTTCTCCGTGAGAGAAGTGTCCGGCGGCGGGTTTGTCGTGGCGGGGCAGACGAGGTCCGCTGTTGCGGGGGACGACCAGTTCTGGGTCTTCCGGACCGACGCATGGGGGGCGATGCTGTGGGAGAGCACCGTGGGCGGGACGCAGGCGGATGCGGCGTCATCGGTGCTCCCGGAACCGGGGGGCGGGTTCTTCGCGGCGGGCGTGGCCACGACAGGAGCGGACGGGCTGGAGTCGTATCTCGTGGCGATGGACGCGAGCGGTGACACGACGGGCACGCTGGCGTTTCACTCCGCGCCGGGTTGGAACACATGGGACATCGCGTTTGGGCTGGGTGCGGCGTCGGACGGCGGATACTGGGTGACGGGGCAGACGGGGCTGTTTCCGGTGTTCGACCTGTATATCGCACGGGTCGCGGGAGACGGCGCGGTGACTGCGGGAGAGAGCGTGGTTGCGGGTGCCACGGTTCGCGCCGCCCCCAACCCGTTCCGCGAGTCCACGACGATCTCCTTCCGCGCAAGCCTGCCGGGCGAGGCCGCGACGGTTTCCCTGTTCGATACGACGGGGCGGCTCGTGCGGACGCTCCGGGCGGGGGCCGGGGCGCCATCGGTCGCGTGGGACGGGCGGGACGCGTCGGGAAGGTCCGTGGCGGCGGGCGTGTACTGGTGTCGCGTGGACGCGCCGACCGGTCGTGTCTCGGGGAGAATCGTGCGGGTGAAATAGGGGAGTCGGGGCGGCTTCGACCTTGCAGACAGACTCCCGCCCGGGCCGGGGCCGGGTGGCCGGTCACTCCACCCCGGCGGCCGCCCCCTCATGCAGTCGGTGGAGCGTCGCTTCCCGGCCGAGCAGCACCAGGTGCCCGCGGGCGCGGGAAGCCCCGATGTAGATCAGGTCGTTCAGCGGCTGCCGGGGTTTGTGGCCGGGTTCCTCCACGATGAGCAACACGACATCGCTCTCCAGCCCCTTGAACCGGTGGATGGAGTAAAGCGAGATCTTGCCGGGCGCCCTGCGTGAGCCGGGCCTGCCGATGTGAAGCCGGAAGTTCCCGAGCTTGTCTTCGCGGGCGAGAATGCTGTCCTCGGCTTTGCGGACCGTGAGAATGGCGACTTCGCCCGGGGGGACGGCGTCCTCGTTGATGATGCGGTGAAGAGTCCGGCGCGTGGCCTTGACGAGCGACTCCGCGGCTACGGGCCAGAACTGTGGCGCCTCTGCCTCATCTTCCGCGCATCTAGGGTTAGGGTAAACAGACTGGCTGCCAGGTTGGGGAAGGTGACCGCAAGGGACCGTCGAGAGGTCCTGCGACGGAAGTTTCTCGACAAGAAGGCTAGGGCAAGACGCGTCTATCACAGGGCTAAAGATATCCTGGAGGTGAGCAAGGATGTAGCCTGGCAAATCGAATTGCCGAAACAATCAAGCATGGCTGAATTTCTCCGGAACCGACACGCTGAACTACATGAAATCGATATCAGATCCCTAGATGGAGATGGGCCAATTCGGCGCAACCGACGAAAGTCGCGGGGTCGCAAAGGGCCTCCGGTCGATGCGCGAGACAGAACCCGTGTCTATCGGCCCCCTGAAGACGCTTACTCTTTCCGAGTTTCTGGCGGAGATGGGTCTCGGCAGACGCACCGTGCTCCGCTGCCACCCAGCGATCTCGTGTCCGGCCTGTCTCACAGGTTGAGAGTGGTCCACCTTTCTTTGTATTTGCCATCGGAGTCGCGGAAATTTCGCATCGAGGAGTCCTTCCGAGGGCTGCCGTCTGCTTTGGGGCGGGCTAGCCATTGCCTGTGGTTTGTCGAAATATGCTCGGCCACAACGTCACTTGGAACGATATGAAAGTCTGGACGCATGCCAACTCCGTGGAGGAGCACAAAGACGTAGTAGTGGTTGTCGCAG